>JBBSJZ010000088.1:0-14633 GCA_038256795.1 Pirellulales bacterium
GCACATCGCCGGGGCGGAGGCCGATCTCATCCGCCATACTGCCCTGTTGGACCTGCGTCACGATCAAGCCGCTGTCGAGATCCTCGTAACCGAATTGGCGAGCCGTTTCCGCCGTTGCGGGCTCGAGGTTCGCGCCTTGCAGGGGTCCTTGGAACATTGCCATGGCGGCTTCGGTTCGCTCCTCCAACTTCACCGGTAACGTCAGCGTCTTGTCGCCGCGGACAATCTGCATCTGCACGGTTGCGCCGGGTGAACGGCTAGCGATGTACAGCTGCAATTGCGGCACGCTCGTGATCAGGCGATCATCGACTTTTTTGACAACGTCACCCGGCTGGACTCCTCCGACGGCCGCCGGTTGTCCTTCGAGCACGTTCATGATCAGCGCTCCAGAGCTTGTGGAGAGTCCGTACTTCTGGACGATCGCGGCATCGATTTCGCCCAGTGCCGCGCCCAAGAATGCGCGACGCACGGTGCCTGATTCAATGATCGAATTGAGCACCGGCTTGGCGAGCGAAACGGGAATGGCAAAGCCGATCCCGGCACTACCGCCGCTGCGCGATAAAATCGCCGTGTTGATGCCCACGAGTTCACCGCGGAGGTTGACCAGCGGGCCACCGGAGTTGCCCGGATTGATCGCCGCATCGGTTTGCAGAAAGTCCTCGAAGCCGCGGTTACCCTTGCCAGCATTGACGATGCCCTGGACCCTGTTTTTACCACTGATGATTCCCGCGGTGACGGTTTGCTCGAGTCCGAAGGGGCTGCCGATGGCGAGCACCCAATCACCGACGCGAATATCATCCGAGCTACCCAGCGACGCCGGTTGCAACCCCGTCACCTCGATCTTGACGACCGCCAGGTCTGTCTCTGGGTCGGTGCCGATGATCTCACCGGCGACCTTGCGTCCGTCGCTGAGTTCAACCGTCAATTCGTCCGCACCGCTGACGACGTGATTGTTGGTCAAAATGTAGCCGTCCTGGCGAACGATGACCCCGCTGCCCATGCCCGCTTGCTCGGGTTGATCTTGGTACTGCTGCTGCTGGAACAGTTCATCTTCGAGCCAACGCGGAAAGCCGGGTGGCAGCGATCCACGACGTCCCTGGCCACGTACGGTCCGAGCCTTGACAGTCGTATTGATGCTGACGACGCTCGGGCGAATGACTTCGGCAACGTTACGAAACGCGGTCGACATGTCCTGCGCCACCGCGAGGTCAGGCGTGGCCAACTTCGCCGCACCCAACTGATCCGCGTACGCGTCGCCGTGAGAGCCACGTGGCAGCGACATGACAACTCCGGTGACCAAACAACCGATCAGCATCATGCTCAGCGCGAAACCGAGATTCTTCGAGAAATTTTGCATGGGATTTTGAACTCTTGAGAGGGTTGGGCTGAATGACTCAAGCGGAAACGCTCCAGCACACGAAGCCAAAACAAGTAGCGGATTCGACAACGCGCCGCAAACTTCGTGCCACTAATACAGCCACCGACCGCCATCAGGTTCGCTCATCCCGACGATTTTTACTGATTGCCTGCACTTCGGACGGTACCGCACGTTTCATCTCAATGTAGACGCACTTGATGGCCGATGGGACTCTTGGGCCGATCGATGCATTCGGCACGATAGGGACCTTCCAGCAACACCGTGCCAAATCTCAAGCCATGTCGAAATGGCAGCACCGTAGCGGCGTCACTTTGTCAGCAAAATCCAGACCAAACGAGCTCAAGTTGCTAGCCCGGCTCGCACGGCAATGGCGACATCAGGTACGTTAAGGGTGTCCGAGGCGGACAACTTAGGAGTAAACACGGATGCGAGATATTTTAACGGTGATCTTGGCGGGTGGTCGTGGCACTCGGCTAGAACCACTCACCCGCGATCGGGCCAAGCCTGCGGTACCCTTCGGTGGACAGTATCGAATCATCGACTTTGTGCTGAGCAATTGCCTCAACAGCGGCATGCGCCGGATGCTATTGTTGACCCAGTACAAGGCCCAATCGCTGGACCGGCACATCAACACCGCCTGGCGCGGATATTTCTGTCGTGAACTTAGCGAGTTCATTGATGTCGTGCCGCCCCAGCAGCGGGTGGACAACAATTGGTATCAAGGCACCGCCGATGCGGTCTACCAAAACATCTACGCGATCGAACGCGAGCAACCGGAGGATGTCGTCGTTCTTGCCGGGGACCATATTTACAAGATGAACTACGGACCGATGGTCGATTTCCATCGCCGCCAAGGTGCCGACATCACCATCGGAGCCTTGCGGGTCAGCCGTGACCAAGCCAAAGAATTCGGGGTGATGCAGACGGATTTGGATCACCGCTTGATCGGTTTCCAAGAAAAGCCCGAGAACCCCATGGGCTTGCCCGAAGATCCTGACACGTGCCTCGCATCGATGGGCATCTACGTCTTCAATTCACGATTTCTTTACGAACGACTGGTCGAGGATGCGACGCTGCCGGAAAGCCAACACGACTTTGGTAAGAACATCATCCCGTCGGCGATCGGCAACAGCCGCGTCTTCGCATTTCCGTTCTTGGACGAAAACCGCAAGCGCGACGCTTATTGGCGAGACGTCGGCACCATCGACGCCTATTACGAAGCTTCGATGGACTTAATCACGGTCGATCCCTTGCTCAATCTTTACGATAACCAGTGGCCCATTCGAGCGCACCAATTGATGGTGCCTCCGCCGAAGTTCGTATTCGGTAGCGAAGGCCACTCGTCCCGTCGTGGCGAAGCCCTCGATTCGATCGTTTGCCAAGGCTCGATCATCAGTGGCGGGACAGTTGCGAGAAGCGTCATCGGCCCGAATGTGCGCGTTAACAGCTACGCCCGCGTCGAGGACAGCATCCTGTTTGAGGGCGTTGAGGTGGGGCGGCACAGTCGGCTCGGCCGTGTCATTGTCGATAAAGGCGTCCGCATCCCGCCGGAGACGCAAATTGGCTATGATCGCCACGATGATATCGCCCGTGGATTCACCGTGACCGAAAGTGGACTGGTCGTGATCGCGCGTGGTGAATCGATCCAATCCCACTCGATGGTTTAACGCACGTGACGGAAAGTCCCCTCCTGTTTTTGCTCGGTACCGTCGTCGCCTTGGTGCTCGTCGCGATCGGTGCTGCGATCGGATCTCGACTAACGCGGGGCCGCATGCCTTCAAGTGCTGCCACGTCGGAAGCGGACGGCTTGAGCCCGAGCGAACGCGAACGAATGGTGCAATTACTGCACGAACTTGGTAGCTGGACGAGCGAGTATTCGGGCAATGTGTCCGAGTATCAAACTCAACTCGGTGAACTGAGCAAAAGCGTCCGTGGTTCGGGTTCGGGTTCGGTAAGTGAAAGCCGCGTGATTCTGCTGCTCGAACAAATCATGCAGAGTAACGGACAACTGCAAAAGCGACTCGACGCCGCCGAACGACAACTCGACAAGCAAACAAGCCAAATCGAGTCCTACCTCAGCGAAGCTCGCACCGATGGGCTCACGGGTTTGTCCAATCGCCGCGCGTTCGACCACAAGCTGGATGAGATGTTCACCGCGTATCGAAAAGGCGGCCGATCGTTCGCCCTCGCGATCATCGATATCGATCACTTCAAACGCATCAACGACACCTACGGCCACCAAGCCGGCGATCAAGTGCTGCAGCAAATCGCAGCAAAGCTGCACAGCGAGCTGAAACAAGCGATCATAGTCGCTCGCTTCGGTGGCGAAGAGTTCGCGATCATCCTGGATGGGCCGCTGCGTATCGCGGCTGAGAAAATGAACGATGTCCGCAAGGCGATCGCCTCCGAGCGACTCGATGCCGGGAAAGTTCAAATCGAAGTGACCACCAGCGTCGGCGTCGGGGAGCCGCGAGATGACATGGTCCCCGGACCCGTCGTTCGGCGCGCCGATGAAGCTCTCTACGCAGCCAAGAACATGGGTCGCAACCGAACCTATGTCCACGACGGACGCAGTCCAACCCTGTTGGGTGCGCCGGAGCTCAGCCGCCCATGATCATCCGCTGAATGAAAACTTGTTGACGATCCCTCACTTCGGTGACTCACCGGCGATGATCGAGATCGCTAAACAAGTGAAGTCTCTTGGTTGAGCGCGGAGGAGATGTTTCTCAACAGACTGATCAGCGTTTCTAGCTCATCCGAAGTCATGCAGCCGTACATATCATTGCGGATGGATTGCCCAGCCTTCCATAGCTTGCCAAGCTTTCTTTTTCCAGCCGCGGTCAGTGCGACGGTCTTGGCGCGGGAATCGGTCGGGTGGCTTGTCCGGCGGACCAGCTCCATCTTTTCCAGCAACACGAGCATCGCTCGGACCGTACTCGGGTCAGACGAAATCCGGTCAGCCAGTTCACGCTGCGTCAATGCTTGGCCCTCGGCGAGTGCCAAGAGGAGCACAAATTGGTCTGCGGTCACGCCATGCTGACCAAACGCCGCTTCCGTATTGCGGTGAAGGGACATGTAGGCGGCACGCAATGCCAACGGCAACTCACGCTCCTGTTGTTTGGATTCTTTCATTTCTTCAAGCGATGCCTACGCGACATAGATGTCGACCTTTCCCCGTCTGGCTTTCTGCAACAATTGCTCATGTGCCGCCCGTGACATCCAATCGGTACGCTCTTGAAGTGCGTGATCCGGCTTGGATGGGACTGGCTCAGCATCACGAAGCACGTCAATGACTGCATCGTAAGCCGGTTTCGGCTTCAACTCCCGATCGAACAAGAGCGGATAGTTGGTTCGATTCCAGGGGAAGTAATTCAACCAACTTTGGCCATCGTGCAAGTTCCAAAACGAAACTCGTGCGATTGTCTCTTGGTATTCACTGAACAATCGAAACAACGCGACATACTGATCCGTCATTCGCTGTTCAACCTCGATTGGCAATCCATCCTTATAAGGATCGTACGACTTCAGCTCCTCTCTATATTTACCGTCTTCGGCCCACCATTTTCCACGAGTGACCACATCGATATCCAGTTCGGAGACCACGACTTGGATGTCGAGTTCACGAAGCGCCGCGAACGTTTCTCTCAGCTGAGCAAGAGAGTCGTCACCCAGCTCGAAATGGCCTTGCATGCCGTACGCATCCACCGGCACGCCACGTTCTTTCAGTTCGGTCAGCAGACGAATCAGCTTCTTGCGTTTGCCGGGAAAGTGGCAGTTGTAATCGTTGTAGATGAGCAGAGCACTAGGATCGTGTTTTCGTGCGCTGCGGAAGGCCGTTTCGATGAAGTCGATACTGGTGGTGGTGCTGTACACCGACTCGCGTAAGTAGCCATCGTCTCCGTCCGCCAACGCCTCATTCACGACATCCCACATCGTCGCCGTTTCGTGATAGCGACTCACAACCGTCGCGACATGATCGTCGATTCTCGCAAGCAATTCGTCCCGCGATACGGTCTGCCCATCCTTGCCTTGCTTCATCCACTCGTCGGTTCGGTCGTCCTTGGCCCACACCAGGCAATGGCCCACAACTTCCAAATCGTTCTTTTTCGCGAATGCGACGAAGCGATCTGGTACGTCGAAGTTCCAGCGATCTTCCGCCGGGTGAATCCCCTGCGGCTTCATGCAGTTCTCAGGAGTCAGAATCTGAAACTGGTTGCGAATCAGCTCGCTGCACTTCGGGTCCGAAAGAATCTGTTCACTCACCCCGACTCCAATCTTAAAGCGTTCGCCCACGGCATCCTTTAAAGATGCAACCGAGGTAGATGCATTGGGTTCTTGGCCAGATGAACGACTGGCCAGATGGAAAGCCAGAACAAGCAAAGAAACCGCTAGTAGTGATGGGAACCGCATGGAGGACCTGCTATTCAAGCCGCGGCGTTTGTGTCTTCCATGCACACACGCCAATTCAAGAGACGGATTCATTGCGAGGAGTCCGCATGAGACCGCGTAAACTCCCTCTCACCCCAAAAAGTGTACACGAGAATCTTTTCGGCACGTACCCCCAGGTTTTGAGGCGGGGCGCGTTCATGTGTGAAGCGTCAATCTCCGCTCGCAATCCGCGTGGCCGCCGTGATGCTACTCATCAATCGATACGCTGAGCCCAAAACCGGTCCCAGACGAGCCGCCGAAATTTTCCTCCAAACGTCTTCGACGGTACCACATTCACCTTTGTTTCGAGGCCCGGCCACGTCCTCCCCCCTGTCAGGCAGCGACTCTTGTTGCCCCGCAAGTCTAGCGAAATGAGTTTTCGCCTTTCGCATCGGAACTTTCATCGCCGATCGTGGTTTGTGCGTGTACGCACGGTAATGCTCTGCTACAATTTGCGTCACACCGATGAAATGTCCCCGGACGTGTGTCCCATTCCTCGTGGGGACTTTCCCACAAGCGGTTAAAGTCACGTACTTTGAACAGACACTTTCTCGAAACTTTGCATCACTCCAACCTGACTGGCCACTGCCTGTCGACGACGACGAATCCAAGAGGTGCCCAATGCTTGATGGCGCCGATGGAAGCAGGGCGTCAGGCAATTAGTTAGGCTCACCGGACCGAAGAATGACTGCTTTATTGAAACAACTGGCGACCGCAGTTTTGCTCGTCGCGACACTTCTCTGCTGCGGAGTTGCATCGGCTCAGCAATCGCGAGTATCTGTGTTGATGCTTGGCGACACAGGATTTCATAAGCCGTCCGAGTTCTATCGGCATCTGGTCGAGCCGCTCGGAGAGCAAGGGATCGAGCTTGACTACACGGAGAAGTTGAGCGACCTGAACGAAGACAATCTCGCGAAGTACGACGGGCTGTTGGTCTTCGCAAACATTGAACAAATCACACCGGAGGCCGAGTCGGCCCTGCTGAGCTATGTCAATCATGGCGGAGGACTGATTCCGGTTCACTGCGCGTCGTTCTGTTTTCTGAATTCCGATCAGTACATCGAGCTGGTTGGCGGTCAATTTCAAAGCCACGGTTTTACTCGCTTTGAAACTAAAATTGTGGCTTCCGACCATGAAATCATGCGGGGGCTGAAGCCCGTTCGATCGATGGACGAAAGCTACCGCCACAGCAAGCTCAATCCAGACAAGACAGTCTTGGAGACGCGGAGTGACGAGTCCGGCCCAGTGAGCAATCCCGATGGCGAGCCCTACACATGGGTAAGGACGAGCGGAGAAGGACGCGTCTTTTACACTGCGTGGGGACACGATCATCGGACGTGGTCCAACGATGACTTTCAAAAACTGCTCGCACGCGGTGTTCGATGGGCCTGTGGTCAGACACTCACCGCAGCTTCCGCCGACGGTGACAAGGCTAGAGATCCCAAAGCTGAAGCGGTCGTCGCTGCCAATCGTTCCTTTTCCTCGCCGGAGATGAATCCGCCTTCGGTCGACGATGAAAAGTTTGCGACGACCGACGTCGGTGCAAAGATCCCCAACTACACGCCCGGTGCTCAGTGGGGGACGCAAGCCGAACCGCTCTCGAAGATGCAAGATCCTCTGCCAGCGGCAGAGTCCATCAAAACCTACGCGACTCCGAAAGGAACGCATCTCGCGATCTGGGCAAAGGAGTCGAGCGACAATTGGCCCGCCAGTCCCCAACAGAACGACCAAACCGCGGGGCTCAAGGGCAAGCCGATCGCAATGAACTGGGACGAGAACGGGCGTTTGTGGGTTTGCGAGACAGTGGACTACCCCAATGAACTGAAAGAAAAATCAGCCGTCGGCCGCGACCGCATCAAGATCTGCGAAGACACCGATAATGACGGACAAGCCGACAAGTTCACTGTCTTTGCAGAAAACTTGAGCATTCCATCGACACTGGTTTGCTACCGCGGTGGTGTGATCGTCCAGGACGGCGAAGAGACGATCTATTTGAAAGACATCGACGGTGATGACAGAGCTGATTTTCGCCAGTCTTTGATTACCGGTTGGGAACTGGGCGACACGCACGGTGGGGTCAGCAATTTCCAGTACGGTCCCGACAATTGGATCTGGGGCATGCAGGGCTACAACAATTCCCAGCCCGTGATCAATGGCAAATCGCAGATGCGTTTCCGCCAAGGGTTCTGGAGATTCAAAGTCATCGCGGGTGCGTCGGACGAAACGGCACCGGCCTTTGCGATTGACCCGCAATCGAGCAATGTCGCAGACACTCCATCAAGCGGCTTTGATGAGCACACGGTTCGTGTCGACGCTTTGGAGTTCATGCGGGGAACCAACAATAATACCTGGGGGCTGGGTTTTAGCGAGGAAGGCTATGTCTTCGGTTCGACGGCCAACGGTTGCCCGAGCGTCCACATGCCGATTCCCAATCGGTACTACGATCAAGTCGCTGGCTGGTCACCCGAAACACTTCAGAATATCGCTCAGTCACATCGATTCGATCCAATTGATGATCGCATCCGCCAAGTGGACTGGCATGGCGGATTCACGGCCGGATGCGGTTCGGCAATCTACACCGCTCGCAACTATCCACCGACTTGGTGGAACCGAATCCAAATGGTCTGCGGTCCGACAGGGCACCTCGTCGGTTCGTTCGTGCTCGAGAAGGACGGTGCCAGCTATCGCAGTCGAAACGCGTTCAACACGGTGGCCAGCATCGATGACTGGTCGGCTCCGATCATGTCGGAAGTCGGTCCGGATGGCAACGTTTGGGTCTTGGATTGGTACAACTACATTGTCCAGCACAACCCAACGCCCAACGGTTTCCAGACCGGCAAAGGGGCTGCCTACGAAAGTGACTTGCGCGACAAGCGGTTTGCACGGGTCTATCGGCTGGTGACGGACGACGCGGGCGATGGCACTGCGACGCGAACGTTGCAGCTCGCCGATGCCAACAACGCCGAACTGGTTGCGGCGCTGAGTAGTGACAATTTCTTTTGGCGTCGAACGGCTCAGCGATTGTTGGTCGAACGTGCGGCGACTGACGAAGCGACGATCGGTGCTCTCGTTTCCTTGGTCAACAATGATCAAGTCGACGAAATCGGTTTGAATCCGGCCGCGATGCATGCGATCTGGACGCTCGCAGGTTTGTCCGAAGCTGGCAAAGAATCAGCCGCTGCCGCACTCGCCAAGGCATGCGAAGCTGGTTTCGGTCATGCGTCCAGTCCGGTGCGCAACGCCGCGATCGCGAGTTGCCGTGGTGAGCAAGTCATCAAGGCGATTGAAAAAGGTTTACAGAACGACGTCGATCCCAAGGTGCGTTTAACGGTGTTGCTACGAGTTGCCGAAGGCATGACGAACGCTGCGATCGGCGGTGATGATCTTGCCGCTTTGGCACCCTCGATGGAAAACGACAGCGTCTTATTGGACGCATGGACTTCCGCTGCGTCGACCGATTCTGCTGCGACCATCGTGGCTCTCGGCAAAATGAATCCGTCCGCCGTATATTCGCTGACTCAACGAATTTCAGTTTTGGCGGAACACTTGGCCAGGAACGAACCCACGGTTGAGCAAATCAGTCAATTGCTTGAAATCTCGCCCGATTCCTCGATAGCCGTCACCGTTTGGGAAGGTCTGGCGAAAGGTTGGCCGCGAGACTTGGTTCTGAGTCTTCCCGAAACATCGCAGCGAATTGTTCGCGAGCGGTTCTTGGCCAACGATGTTTCGGTCGAGAGCAAGGCGGCGATCCTGGCGGTAGCCGAAAAGTGGTCGATCATGAATCTGGACGAAATCGTCGCCGATATTCAGGACGAACTGCTGGGAACGGCCTTGGACGCGGAGGCCGATTCGAAAAAACGTCTGAACGCCTGGGATCAAGCGATTCGCCTTGCACCAACGAGCCCGAAGCTTCTTGATGCGGCCGAGTCGTTTTTCACTCCACAGTTGGCTCCGGAAACCGGAATCGCGGCGTTGGGTTCGCTGCAAGCCGCCCGTGTCGATGGCTTGTCCGAGACGCTGCTGGACTTGAAAACTTCGCTCGGCCCGAAACTCGGAAGTCAGATCCTGACGTTGCTTCTTTCCCGAGCTGATGGCACGGAAGATTTGTTAGGCGCCATCGCCGATGGTCGGGTGCAGTTCAATGATCTCCAGCTCGATCAACGCCAAGCCTTGCTGAATCATCCCACGTCTTCGATTGCCGCCCGCGCGAAAGAATTGATGGAAACACGGGGTGCGATGGTGACCTCCAATCGCCAGGCGCTGGTCGACCAGTGGATGCCGGTCGCCGCAGTGACGGGCGATGTGACTAACGGTTTGGCAATGTTTACGAAACATTGCGCGGCCTGTCATATCCATGGCGAGATCGGAAAGGAAATCGGTCCAAACTTAACCGGCATGGCGGTTCATCCCAAAGAAGAAATCTTGATGAACGTCCTCGATCCCTCACGCAGCGTCGAGAACAACTTCCGCACCTATCAAATCCTTACCGTGGACGGAGCGGTGCTCTCAGGAATGTTAGCGGGTGAATCCGCAAACTCGCTGCGCATCATTGACACTCAGGGCAAAGAACAATTGGTCCTCCGCGAAGACATCGAGCAACTGACTTCTTCTTCGAAGTCGCTGATGCCTGAAGGATTTGAGATCTCGATCAGTCAAACTGAAATGGCGGATCTGCTGTCGTTCCTCGCCAAACGAGGCAAGTACGCACCGTTGAACATTTCCGGCGTAGCGACCGTCAACAGCAATCAAGGGCTTCCCGCAATGCGCGGCCGACCGGGCGACAAGTTCGTACTGGATTCGTACGGTCGCGTGGAAGTCGAAGGCGTTCCATTCGAGCTGGTCGATCCTCAGGGAGATCGGATCGCGAACATGATCGGTTTGCAAAGTCAGTCATCACGCTTCCCCAGCACTTTGCCTGAATCGGTCAGCATCGACTGTGCCGGAAATGTAGAAACGATTCACATGCTGGGAGGCGTCGCTTGGGCTGCCTTTCCACGCTTCAAGGATGAAACGACCAGCATGATTGTTCGTCGCCACTACGCCGACGGTACGACAAGCGACTTTGAGCTAGTTAACGGCAAACACATCGTGACCTATCAAGCGGGCGAGGATGTGCCGGAATCTAAAAAGGCGATTGAGGCCGGTGGCAAGCAGATCCGCTACTTGAAAATTCCTGCCGACGCTGAGAAGACGCTAACGAAAATTGAACTATTGAAAGGCGGTGACTTTTCGCTTCCGCTCGTCTTCGCCGTCACGGTGGAGTTCGCAGGCGTGAGCGAAGATGCCACCGAAAGTAGTCAAGGCGACGAATAGACTGGCAATAGGACTCAGCGTAAATGCGAGTGATCGGCATACCTCCTCTCTTCACCTTTTGAACGTTGATGATCGTCCCATGAAAAGACTTCTGATTCTGATCCTTATCGGCACGCTTCAGCTTTCCAGCAACGCGTTGCAAGCCCAGGAGCGAGACGCGGAACGACCTCGACCGGGTCGTGGCGGAGGCGGATTCGGTGGCCCGATCGAGCTCGGCCCCGACGACAAACAAACGTACCCCGATCCCGCGGATAGCATCGTCGCAAAGCGCGAAGACATTCTGCACGGCAAGCTGGAAATGATCGACTACGAGTCGAAGACGGTCGGCACGACTCGCAAAATGAACGTCTACACGCCGCCGGGATATTCGATCGAGAAAAAGTATCCCGTGCTCTACTTGTTGCACGGAATCGGCGGCGACGAACTTGAATGGCAGCGTTTTGCGACACCGGACGTTTTGTTTGACAACCTGATCGCGGATGACAAAGCGGTGCCGATGATTGTCGTCATGCCCAACGGTCGCGCGCAGAAAAACGATCGCGCCGAAGGTAACGTGATGGCGAGTGCACCGGCATTCGCCGATTTCGAGAAAGACTTGCTCGACGATGTCATTCCCGCCATCGAGTCACGTTATTCTGTCCAGGCCGATCGAGAACATCGAGCCCTTGCCGGCTTGTCGATGGGCGGTGGCCAATCGCTGAATTTTGGGCTCACCCACTTAGACACATTCGCCTGGGTGGGCGGGTTCTCGTCCGCGCCCAATACCAAGGCACCGGAAGAATTGGTCCCCGATCCGGAAAAGACGGCAGAGCAACTCGAGTTGCTGTGGTTGTCCTGTGGCAACAAAGACGGACTGATCCGAATCAGCCAGCGGATGCAGCGTTACCTCAAGGAGAATGGGGTGCCGCACATTTGGAACGTTGACTCACACGGACACGATCCGACTCACTGGCGCAATAATCTGTACTTCTTCGCGCAACTTCTTTTCAAAGAGTCAGCCGGCGATGCTTCGGATCCGGCGGAAGCAAAAGGCACGACAAACGACACTCCGGCCGCTACGGACAACGAGCAATCCAGCGGCACTCCCGCAGGCATCACGGACGACTTCAAACCGGCTACGACGAATCAAACGGGCAAGGAATACCCGCAAGTCAATTCGCAGGGCCGTATCAAATTCCGCGTCGTCGCGCTGGAGGCCAACAGCATTGCCACAACCTTTCGCGAAAGCACCGAGTTTGTCAAAGGCGAAGATGGTGCGTGGATCGGATACTCTCGCCCACTCGATGAAGGGTTCCACTACTACGAGTTAATTATCGACGGAGCGCATGTGCCGGACCCGAATAGCCAGTACTTCTTCGGCGCGATGCGTTGGGGGAGTGGAATTGAGATTCCCGCCCACGATCGTGAATTTTTTGGACTCAAGAACGTGCCCCACGGTCAGATTCGTGAAATCTTCTTTCATTCCGAGAGCACGGACAGCGAGCGACGCGCATTCGTTTACACGCCCCCCGGCTACGACAGCGACCAAGAAACTCGCTACCCGGTGCTGTATCTGCAACATGGTTGGGGCGAGAACGAATACGGCTGGAGCGTCCAAGGTCATGCCGGATTGATCATGGACAATTTGATCGCTCAAGGAACAGCCAAGCCGTTCGTCATCGTGATGACTTACGGCATGACGAATGAAGTTCGCGTGGGCGGGCTGCGAAACTTTGACGTCAAAGATTTTGAGGCAGTTCTGGTTGATGAATTGATTCCCTACGTTGACAAGCATTTCCGCACGCTGACCGATCAACCCAATCGCGCAATGGCTGGTCTTTCCATGGGCAGCATGGAAACCAAGTCGATCACCATCCGCAATCTTGACAAGTTTTCGCACATCGGACTTTTCAGCGGCGCCACGATTTCCAAGGACGACGTCGAAAACACCGAAGGCTTTAAAGAGAAAGTGGACCTCGTTTTTGTCAGCTACGGCAGCAAGGAAGTGACGGGTGGTCAGACGCGTCGAGGTGGCGATCCAGGAGACACCGTCAAGCAACTAAAAGAAATTGGCATCAATGCCCACTATTATTTGTCGCCGGAAACGGCTCACGAGTGGCAATCGTGGCGCCGTAGCTTGAAAGAGTTTGCGCCCCTGCTGTTCCGACCCGAAGACAAACTTCCCGGAACCTAAACAATTGACTTTGATACTCAAATCGTGCCGTGGAATTACGTCATGAACTTTGGCAAACGGGGCGGCAGCAAACGGGGCGGCCAACTTGTGGCAAAAGCCAGCGCCGATGTGGGTGGAAAAAGTAGAGAGGTTGAATTTACCGACGTTGAACTCCAGGACGATGCCTTCCAAACTTCTGCCAAACCCTTTTTGAGAATCTTATATGTTGATGAGAAGCCTTGCCTGGACTGGCTGCATTTTTCTTTGCATCACGCTCGCGACTGCGCAGGAGAGAGGATCGTCGGCATCTTCGACAACGGAAGAACGCATTGGCGGAAGTTGGCACACTCGGTTTGAAACTCCATTCGGAATTCAGTCTTATCATTTTCACTTTTTAATCCGCGATGATGAGAGTGGTTCTGCCAAGGCTGAAGTGCAAACAGGTGATGATCAACGCGAGGTCGAATTCACTGACGTGAAAGTGGGTGGCGATACGATATCGTTCGCGGAAGTCAGGCAGTTAGGCCAGCGGGAGATGCGCATCGACTACTCCGGCAAGCTCGACGGAAAGAGCCTCGTGCTAACACGTTCTTTTGGCGACCGAGGCGGTCAAGAAGCGACTGCGACACGCGAGCCACTCGAGCCATTGCCGAAGCCGGATCCGGCGCCGGTTGTTGACGTCAAGATCGACCAAGTGATCAAGGACGCCTTCAAGGATTCGTTTCTTGTCGGCATGGCCGGCGATGTGCCGGAAAGATACTCGGCGGATGAACTTCAACTCGCGGCCGAGCACTTCGGCGCCGTGACTCCTGAGAACTGCATGAAGCCTGAACGGATCCATCCTCGTGAAGACCGTTGGCTGTTCGAGCCTGCGGATGCCTTGGTTCAATGGTCTGAGCAGAACAACATGACCTCGCATGGTCACACCCTGGTTTGGCATCAGCAAACTCCCGATTGGTTTTTCGCCGGCGGTGATAAAGAGATCATCCGACAACGGATGAAGGACCACATCGAAACGCTTGTCGGTCGGTACAAAGGAAGGCTGCAAAGCTGGGACGTGGTTAACGAAGCGATCAATGATGGCGGCGATTTAGGGACCGCAACGACCGAAAACTTGCGCAACTCAAATTGGATGCGATCGCTCGGTCCCGAGTTTTTAACGCTCGCATTCAAGCTTGCACACGCCGTCGATCCCGAGGCGGTTCTGTATTACAACGATTACAACATCGAGTCGGGTCCAAAACACGCAAGCTCGATGGTGCTGCTAAAACGATTGCTTGCCGACGGTGCACCGATCCACGCGGTGGGCATCCAGGGCCACTGGCGCAGCGGTGGAGTTCCCTTTGACGACATCGAAAAAGC
>JBBSJZ010000089.1:0-14442 GCA_038256795.1 Pirellulales bacterium
CCATCGCGTTTTCCGTTTACAACGGGCACACGCCCCAACAAACCAACGTCGATTCGCCCCAGCGAATTCCGTCCGACAACCTCGCGGGTGAACTCGAAGCCACGGCGATCCTTGCCGGGGGTGATCCGTTTTCACCGACGCTTCCCGTTCATCCCGCAGCCTTGTCGGCCGTGCAAATGATTTCCACGTGGGATCTCGATCCACCGGGACCGATTGCCGGGCGGCGGTTGACGCTCGCCCAATGGATCACCGCACCGGACAATCCATTAACGCCTCGCGTGATCGTCAACCGAGTTTGGCAGGGGCATTTCGGAATGGGCATCGCGGGCAATGCGAACAATTTTGGGGCCACCGGAAAAAAGCCGACGCACCCGGAACTGCTCGACTGGTTGGCGAGTGAATTCCTTCGAGGTGGTCAATCCATCAAGACGCTGCATCGCACAATCATGCGGAGCGAGACGTATCGCCGTGACTCGCTGCACAATGATCCCGCTTTGCTCGCCCAATCGGATCCGAACTCCGAGAGCTACGCCGTGTTCACACCGAGACGGTTGACGGCGGAGGAACTTCGTGATGCGATGCTCGCCGTGTCCGGGGAGTTGAACCTCGAACTCGGCGGGATTCCCGTACGTCCCGAGATCAATTTGGAAGTGGCGTTACAACCACGGATGGTGATGGGGACATTCGCTGAAGCTTGGCAACCGTCGGCTCGCCCCAGGGACCGCCACCGTCGCACGATTTACACGCTCAAGCTTCGCGGACTTCGCGATCCGACCCTGGAAGTCTTCAACGCACCCTCGCCCGATTTATCGACGGAGCGACGCGAGACATCGATCGTCACGCCGCAAGTGTTCGCCTTGTTCAATGGCCAAGCGTCGTCGGCACGGGCCCTGGCGCTGGCGGCGCGAGTATTGGGCGAGAATCCAGCCGCGAGTGAGCTCGCGATCGAGCGATTGTTCGAGTTGGCACTCGGACGCACCGCGACGCTTTTTGAACGCACCGCGTGCCTGGACCACTGGACGGCGATGACGAGGCTACATGAAAAAACCCAGTTGCGAGCGGCGCCCTATCCGAGCGAGGTGGTGCGTGAAGCAGTCGAAGAGAATACCGGGGAAAAATTCATGTTTACCGAACCCCTCGAATTCGTCGAGCATTTTGTGCCGGACTTACGTCCCGACGACGTCTCGCCGCGAGTGCGCGGTCTCGCCGATGTCGGTTTAGCGATCTTCAATTCGAACGAGTTTGCGTATGTTGATTGAACGGACACGTCGCGATTTTCTCTACGGGCTCGGTGCATCGATCGGCTCCGTCGCTTTCTCGTCGCTGTTGGCGGCCGAAACGCCCGCCCGAGCGAACTTGGCAAATTCAGGCCCGTTGGCACCGCAGCCGCAGCCATTGGCGGCGAAGGCGAAGAGTTGCATTTTTCTGATGATGGAAGGCGGGCCGTCGCACATCGATACCTTCGATCCGAAGCCGCAATTGGATTCCTTGCACTTGAAGGAATTTAGACGCGGCGGTAAACAAAAGTCCGCGATGGAGTCCGGCAAGCGTTACTACGTCAAGAGTCCGTTCGCGTTTCGACGGGCGGGCGAGTCGGGGGCGTCGATCGCGACCGATTGGGAACATTTGGCCGAGTGCGTGGACGACATTTGTTTCTATCGCGGCATGCAAGTCGATAGCGTCAATCATCCGACGGCGATGTACCAAATCAATACGGGGAATCGTTTCGGCGGCGACCCCGGCATCGGATCTTGGGTCACCTACGGACTGGGCAGCGAGAACCAAAATTTGCCCGGGTTTGTCGTGCTTCCGGAAGTCTCTTATCCACAAGGTGGCTCGCCGAATTGGGGCAACGGATTCTTGCCCGCCGATTTCCAAGGTACGCCACTGCGACCGACGGGGTCGCCGATTCTTGACTTGCAACCCATGACGGGCGTGACTCCGAGCCACCAGCGAGCGAACTTAGACTTGCTCGCACAACTCAACGCCGCCCACTCCGACGCGGCGCCGAATGCCCCGGATTTGGCGGCGCGAATGCAAGCGTATGAGTTGGCGTTTCGAATGCAGTCCCAGGTGCCTGAGCTCGTCGACTTGAGTCGTGAGTCGCAACAGACGCGAGACATGTACGGTGTCGGGCGTGAACCGACGAGCGGATTCGGCTCGCGTTGCTTGCTGGCCCGTAAACTTGTTGAACAGGGCGTGCGATTTGTCCAGATCTATGCCGGGACATGGGACTCTCACGACTACATCGCGCGGGCGCACGGGAATCTTGTCAAGCAAGTCGATCGACCGATTTCGGCGTTGTTGCGAGACTTAAAACAACGCGGCTTGCTCGATTCGACGCTCGTGGTGTGGTGCGGCGAGTTCGGTCGTTCACCGGACAACGGTGTTCGTGGCGGCACCGCGTATGGACGCGATCACAATGCCAAGGCGATGACGGTGTGGCTGGCTGGAGGCGGCGTCAAAGCGGGGCACACGATCGGGGCCACTGACGAGATCGGTGCCGAAGCGGTCGAGTGCGTCCATCACGTCCGAGACTTCCATGTCACGTTGCTGCGATTGCTCGGCCTCGATGATAATCAACTCACGTATTTTCACGGCGGCCGCT
Source organism: Pirellulales bacterium (assembly GCA_038256795.1). Lineage (GTDB taxonomy): Bacteria > Planctomycetota > Planctomycetia > Pirellulales > Pirellulaceae > JBBSJZ01. The sequence goes on from JBBSJZ010000089.1 coordinate 2,609, forward strand.
ACAAACAATTGAGCCAGTTCGGCGGCCGGTTGATTCCCGAGATCATGGGCTAGTAGGAGCCGCTGTGTCAGATTTGTTTTTTGAAGCGTATGACCGCGACGACATCGCCTACGGCATCGAGCCGTCGCAGGTGCTGGTGGGTTACTTGAGCCAGGTCGCCGGCGGTGGGCGAGCGATCGACTTGGGCGCCGGCGCTGGACGCGATTCACTCGCGCTCGCGGCTGCGGGCTACGATGTCACCAGCGTCGACCTGAGCGAGCGGGGTTTGGAGCGGATCAAGGAGCGAGCACGTGCGGCTGGCTTGGCGGAGCGGATTTCGACCCAGCTCAATGACGTGCGCGAGGTTTCGATGCCGGCCGGATCTCTCGACGCCATCGTCGCCACCACGGTGCTCGATCACATCAATGCCGCCGAGGCCCAAGCCGTGTGGAACCGGATGACATCCGCGTTGACGCCGCGCGGGTTCATTTATTGCCAAGTCCATACGACGGACGACCCAGGCTGCAAACGACCGCCCGGTTGCCAGCGAGCTGATCCCGTCAGTGAGACGGCGGCAGCGGTGATCCATTACTTTGAGCCGAACCAGCTCGTCCGCTGGGCAACGCAACCGGACTCGCGACTTCGGGTATTGCGCTATGAAGAGCGGCTCGAGTGGGACACGACGCACGGACCCGAGCACTTGCACGGAAAAGCCGTCCTACTCGCCGTCCACGCCGATTTCTACCCCGAATGGTACGGCTCGCCGATCGCGTTTCCTCGGCCCGCTTAAGGGTATTCGATACAACTCACCCGCCAGGGGGCGGTATCGTTTCGTTCCTTATTTCAGCCCCAACTCACTTGACATGCGGGCTGAACCAGCCGAAAATAACCTTGCTGAGATTGATTCTCATTAAGAACAAGAGGCGTCCATGACTACTTTAGATCAGCTGCTTCCTGGCCAACGAGCCGAAATCGTACGCATTGACGGGTTTGATGCCATCGCGTCCCGATTGCGGGAGATGGGATTTGTTCCTGGACAACCGATCGAGTTTTTGCGTAAGGCGCCGCTCGGTGATCCGCTCAAGTGTTCGGTCCAGGGAACCCGGATCGCAGTTCGTAGTGGTGAAGCCCGTCGGGTTTGTATCGCCCTGCAGTAAGCGTTTGCGGCCTAATCCGGTGACTCTCACTGGTTGGGTTTGACATCTTTTTGGCGGTCCCGACATGGCTTCGGCCACCCCACCTGTCACGACACCCGCTGCCGCTCCGCGGGTCGCTCAAGCTGCGACTTATCGTGTCGCGCTCGTCGGTAATCCGAATACGGGTAAGAGTACGTTATTCAACGCGTTGGCGGGGATGAACGTCCGTACGGGCAATTATCCTGGCGTGACGATCGAAAAGAAGATCGGTCGCTGCCGCTTCGGAAATGTCGCGATCGAGCTCGTCGATTTACCGGGAACCTACAGTTTGGCGCCGCGTTCGCCCGACGAGCTCGTTGCCGTGGAAGTCTTAACCGGGGACGTGTCCAGCGAATCGCCGGTGGATGCGATCGTGGTGGTCGTGAATGCGACGATCTTGCAGCGAAATCTTTTTCTGCTGAGCCAAGTGCTTGAACTCGGCAAGCCGACAATTCTTGCACTCAACATGGTGGATGCTGCGGGCTCACGCGGTATTTCTATTGACGTCAACCAGTTGTCCAACAACCTCGGCATTCCCGTCGTCGCCACATCGGCTTCCAGGCGAGCGGGCGTTGACCAGCTTCAAGAAGCGATCATCAGGTTGCTCGAAAACCCCGCCCCGGCCACGGCCCCCGGTGCGACTGACCGACCGCTGCCGGATGGTTTTTACAAAACGTGCGAATGGTTGCGGGGCGAGCTGATTGCCAAGTCCTGCATCGCGGTCGGGACTGGGGCAACGGCCGCGGGGTCGACCGATGTGTTGCCGGACGAATACTTGATCCAGCGAATGTTGTTGGATCGAGGCGGTGAAGCGGAGCGTCGCGCGGTGCGGCGGATGGGTGCAGCCGTGTTGCCGCCCATCAGTGCGGCGCGGGAACGATTGAGTCGAGAGTTCGGTGATAGCGTCGACATGGAATGCTCGGCACGTTACGCATGGGCGCGTCGCAAACTCGCGGGTGTGCTCGCGTCCGAGTCGACCTCGGATCGCACCTGGACCGATCGCATCGATGCGGTGCTCACGCATCGAGTGTTGGGGATGTTCTTTTTCGTCGCCTTGATGTTTCTGATTTTCCAGTTCATTTACTCCTGGGCGAGTGTCCCGATGGACGTCATCGACGCGGGATCTGGCTACGCGTCGGATGTCGTCAAGTCGTCGATGCGACCGGGGATGCTACGCAGCCTGATCACGGATGGCGTGATCGCGGGCGTGGGCGGTGTACTAATTTTCTTGCCTCAAATCGCCTTACTGTTTTTCTTCTTGGCAGTCCTCGAAGATTGTGGCTACATGTCGCGAGCCGCGTTCCTGGTCGACCGCTTGATGACGGTTTTCGGTTTGAGTGGTAAGTCGTTCTTGCCATTGATGAGCTCTTTTGCCTGCGCGGTGCCTGGAGTGATGGCGACGCGCGTGATCGAGAATCGTCGCGATCGGATTGCAACGATCATGGTCGCACCCTTGATGAGTTGCAGTGCCCGCTTGCCCGTCTACCTGCTGCTCATTGCCGCGTTCTTTCCCGCCACCAAATACCTCGGCGGCTGGTTGTCGCTTCCCGGCATGGTGCTGATGGGCATGTACGCGGTGGGCATCGTGGCTGCGATCCCGGTCGCGTGGATACTGAAAAAGACGCTCTTGCGTGGCGAAGTTGCTCCTTTCGTGCTCGAATTGCCCGAGTACAAAATTCCTGCGGGCCGGGTGATCTTCCAGCGTGTTTGGGAAGCGAGCGAAGCGTTCGTCATCCGTGCCGGTACGCTGATCTTCGCAGCCTCGATCGTCATCTGGTTCGCTGGCTTTTGGCCGGGTGACCACGCCCGCCAGTATCAATTGCAGTCGCAAATCGAAGTCATGGACGACGGCGCGCCGGAGCGAGAGCCGTTGGTGACCGAATATCGAGCACAATCCGCGGCATTGCTCGAAGGCAGTTTGCTCGGCCGGGTCGGCAAGTTGATTGAACCGGTCGTTCGCCCGTTGGGTTGGGACTGGAAAATCGGTGTGGGCGCGGTCGCAAGTTTCCCAGCCCGTGAGGTGATCATTGCCACCTTAGGTACGATTTACTCGCTCGGCGGTGAGGTCGACGAATCGGACGAGGGGCTGGTGGGGGCGATGCGTGACGCGCGCTGGCCGGACGGTCGTCCCGTTTACGGGCCCGCGGTCGCATTGTCGCTCATGGTGTTCTTCGCACTCTGTGCCCAATGCGTCAGTACGCTGCTGGTGATTAAACGCGAAACGAATTCTTGGCTTTGGCCCGTGATTAGCTTCACGTACATGACGGTAATGGCATATGTTGGAGCGCTGGTGACGTTCCAAATCGCATCACGAATCTTGTGAGGCATTTCAAGTGGACTGGCAATCAATTATCGCGACGTTAGTCGTCGCACTCGCCGCAGTCTGGCTCGTCCGTCGTATCGCCCGGATTGTCGCCAGTGGTTCTCGCGACGGTGAAGGCCATGTCAGCGCCTGTGGTCATTGCCCCCGCAACCCCGAAGCCGCGAGCACCCAGCCCCTGGTCTCGCTCGGTGTGAAGCCCCGCAAGCACGAATAGGTGAACCACTTCACTGTGGCCGCCATCAAAAATCCAGCGGACCCCAGTTTATTTTTCAACGCGATGGGCTATATTCCTGCACCAAGTCAGAGGGTCAAACCTTCCTCATCGGCGAAGTAGCTCAGTTGGTTAGAGCACCGGCTTCATAAGCCGGTTGTCACGGGTTCGAGTCCCGTCTTCGCTACTGAAAAAAACCCCGGCGATTCGTTACTGAAACGACAAACCAGACACGAGTCTGAGCGCTGTTTTCCAAGGTCCGCGAGTGTGTACTGTACACACTTGCCAAAAATGGAGACTACGCAGTGGCAAAAGAGCCTGGTTACCGCCTGCACAAATCGTCTGGACAAGCGATTGTCCGACTTGGTGGCAGGATGTTCTACCTCGGTCCGTTCGGTTCCGAGAAAAGCCGTCAAGAGTACGCGAAACTCAAATCCGAATGGCTCGTCAGCAAGAACGCGGAGAAGTTTGTCCAGTCGCCAGACGGTCCCACAATCGCCGCCGTCTGCTTGGCGTACTTGGATCACGCGGAGGTCTACTACGGCCTCGGTAAAGAATTGGAAGCGATGACGCGAGCGATCAGGCCGCTGTCAGAACTGTACGCCACACTCCCCGCAAAGATGTTTGGTCCGCTCGAGTTCAAGGCGGTGCGCGGCTGGTGGTTGTCGAGAGAGTGCCAGACGATTGCCGGGAGGTGCACACGGCAGTACGTCAACACACAGATGAAACGCCTAGTCCGGGTGCTTAAATGGTCCGTTGGCGAAGCGATGGTCCCCCCGTCCGTCCATGAAGCGATTAAGTGTGTGGCTACACTGAAAGCTGGACGAAGCGAGGCACCCGAAGCACCACCGATCCGCCCGGTTACAGAACCGGTCATCGAAAGGACACTGCTCGAGCTGCCGCCCATCGTGGCGGATATGGTCAGAGTCCAGCTATTGACCGGAGCACGACCGGGCGAAGTGTGCCAACTGACACCGGCGATGGTGGACCGATCGAGCGATGTCTGGACGATCACGCTCGCTAAACACAAGAACGCACATCGCGGCAAAACGAGAACTTTGTACGCCGGTCCGTTGGCACAGCTGATTCTTACGAAGTATTTGCTGCGAGCTGAGGACGACTGTTTATTCCGTCCATGCGATACGCTTGCCAAGCAATTGCAGGTACGCAGTGAGCAACGAACAACTCCCGAGAAGTACGGCAATCGTCCCGGCACAAATCGGGTTCGTAAACCGAAGCGGCAGCCAGGAGTCAAGTATCTGCGACACAGCTACGCCAGGGCAATCGAAAGAGCTTGCGATAAGGCTTTCCCGGCTCCACCCGAGATCAAGGCAGACAAAGCGAAACTGAGGGCTTGGCGTGTACTTCATCGGTGGAGTCCAAATCAGCTGCGACACACTCGTGCTACTGACATCCGAAAGCAGTTTGGCTTGGAATCAGCATCGAGCGTCCTCGGTCACAGCCAACTATCGACGACGCTTATCTACGCTGAGCAAGACGCAGAACGGGCAATAACTGTCGCTCGCTCCATCGGTTAAACTTTCACTCGTCGCCAGGGGCTTGATCACCCCGAGTTGTCCATCGGCGCCGGTCCTCATTCCGGCGCCGAAGGACGGCAGCGACTTCTAAACGCACAATGAGGATTCTGAAAATGAAAAAAAGCTCTGGCCTCAATAAAGGCGTGGGTACGCTTTTCCCGGTTGCTAACTGGAATGAGTTGATGCAAGTGCATCCACTTGAAAACCCGGACGACGACGATGTTAAAATCTCACTTAAATTTGAGCGTCCTAATGATCTGAAAGACCACTTAACCCGAATCGGCGAAAAGTGTAATGCGATTTTTGAAATTGAGTTTTTGCGAAGCGGCTTTGTCGATGGTGACGTTCGCACGACTCGTGCGTTAGAAGCCTTCTATGGGTCTCTTATAGCGAATTGGATTAGCGATGCAGTTGAATCCGGCGACTACGACATTAGGGACGTTATATCGCTCTCTATCAGGCTTGGTCAGTTATCAACCGTAGCAGAGTTCCGACCCGCAGAGCGTGACTATGCATCGGGAAGGAACATGAAGGCATCGAGCAAAAAAGCCACCCAGGCAGTTACAAAGCTTCGTCCGACCAAAACCGAGTTGAAACGCACACTCGCGAGTCTACGAAAGCTTCATTCAAAAGAGACTCGTGTAATTGTCGAGGCAGCCAAACACTACAAAGTTGGCAAAAGCACTCTCTATAAGTGGAAGTCTCAACTAGGAATCTGACATTCCATTCCAGACCATTCGGTATGGAAAAACGAGTCTACGTACCTTTGCACTCGTCGCAAGCGTTTGCGGCACTTCGCAACCAGCAAAGGGTAAGTACGATGAAACTATCTGCCGATGAGATTGTAAACTCGGTTTCCGACAAGTGGCTCCCGTTGGTCGAGGCGGTCGATAAAGCCACCGGACGCAGACCACATCTATCAACGTGCCTGCGATGGTGTACCCGTGGCTCCCGAGGTGTTCGGCTGGAAAGCCGCGTCCTCGGTGGACGCAGGCTAACGACCGTGTCCAAAGTCTTGGCATACATGGACGCCACCACCGCCGCCTCGGTAGGTGGCATGGTCGAGTCGATCAAGACACCGCACCAACAGAATGCAGATGCACAGAAAATCGCCAAGAAACTGGCGAAACGATTGGGTGCAGCATCATGATCGGTCCAGTGAATTGCATTCACCAGTGGCGACAAGTCGGCTGCGACCCATTCCGAGGCGTCATTGACGTCCGTTGTGTCGGCTGCAAGGCAGTCGGGCAAATCTTGCGACCAACGGGCGATGAGTTGCTCGATGCGTTCTACGCCACCGAATCACAGCCGATCGCGTTCGACGGCTGGGATCGCGTCAGTAGCTCAGCAAATCGAGAAACGTTGAGCTGGTCCGGTCACTGAAAAGCAAAAGCCCCGGCGCTGACCGAGGCTTTCGCAATCTCTCTTTTCCGCCGATGGACAAGATCGGCAAGACGCACAGGAAACACCCCTCTCACAGGATGAACATGAACATCGTACACAATGCCGAGGGCTCGGCAACTCAAATTCAGGTTGACAAGCTCTTATCTAATCTAGCCTCACTAGGTCGCGGAGAGAAATTATCCCGCCGGTCTTACGAGCGAATTTGCGAAGCTGGGTTTCGCGGAGAAAATGTTGTCCTCGCAGCGATCGCATCCGAGTTAGCGGTCGAGTGTCAGCCGATCACGCTGCGGGGACTATTCTACCGCATCGTTTCCACCGGCTATCTGCCGTCAACGGACAAGACCCACTACAACCGCGTGGGAGGCGTCCTGAAGCGTTTGCGTCGTGCCGGCATCATTCCCTATCAATGGATCGTCGATAGCCTCAGATCCACCGAGAAGCCGAGCAGTTGGAGTGGATTGACGGACTTCACCGATACGGTGCGGACGGCATACCGGAAAGACTTCTGGCACCATCTTGATGATTACGTCCACATCATTTGCGAGAAGGACGCAATCTCAGGAACCATCGCGCCGGTTACTCGCGAGTTCGATGTAAGGCTCTCACCGATTCGTGGTTACATCTCTGACTCGTTTGCTCACGAGATTGGTGCCCAATGGCGGGAGATCGAAAAGCCGATTCACGCTTACTATCTTGGCGACTTCGACCCGAGCGGATTCGATCTTGAACGAGACTTGCGAGCGAAGTTGACGGAGCACTCTGGGCGCTGGTTCGAGTGGGAGCGATTGGCAGTATTGCCGACGGACTTTGAAGATCAAAAGTTGATCCCGCTCGCTCCCAAGAAATCCGACAAACGGTGTCGCAAATTCATTCAGGAGCACGGCAGTCAATGCGCCGAAGTGGATGCCATCGACCCGACCGAGTTGAGGCGACGAGTTAGAGCGGCAATCACTCGATGGGTGCCGAATGAGCAGTGGGAGCGTTTGCAAACTGTTGAACGTCTGGAGCGAGAAACCTTTGCTTCGACGCTGGCAACGTTGGGTGCATCATCATGAGCGATCACCCTTTCCAGCCAAATCAAACTTGGCAATCCGAGCACGAGTGGACGCCGGAGATCATTGCTGGCACTACCGCTCGACTTGCGGACGACTTTGGATTGTCGGCGGAGCTTGCCGAAAGAGCGTTTCACCATGCGACCCACGGTGTCTCTGTTTATCCGAATGACCCGTATGCCGAACAGGAGCTCGCATTCTGGGGCGAGCACTTTCGAGAGATCAGCGAACGTGATGCTCGTGGCTGGAGACTTCATGAGCTTTATTCGGTGACTGAGGCCGAAGGCAATTGGCTTGAGACCGAGTGTTTCCCCGGGATGACCAGCGCGGCGATTGGCGACGTTCTCAGCGAACGAGAAGCCTCTTGGACTTTGCAGAAGGAAGATGCCGCAAACCAGCGTCGTTATCGAGAGGGCTATCTCGCTGCAATTGGTGAGTTGATTGCCAGTGAAGCAGCATGGAGCTCAATCGACAAGGAGCCAGATGACGGCCAGTGTCCATCGACGTTCGGCGACTTGCGAGGTGATGCTGGCGACAAACGATCGCACCACGATCACGAGTCGTATCTGGCGGCTTTGGCAGGCCAATGTTATGCGACCGAGTTGAAAGACTACTGGTTCAATCATGGACGCTGCGAGTTCTTCAATTCAATCGCGCGGCACTATCCCGACGAGGGCGGAATCGAAATCGAGATACTGAGACGCATTCAGGCATCGGCGACCACATGGGCTGATTCTGGCGGCGATGAGGAGTTCACAGGAATAGGCAAGATGTTTGAAGCGAAGCCGGGATTGAGACTTTGGAACGCCTTGGACTTAATCCGCTCGCATCCTGCGAAACGTGAGCCGGTTGTCGATGGGCTACTTCGTCGCGGCGAAGTGTGCAACGTCATCGCACCACCGAAGACCGGAAAGTCATGGCTCGTCATCAATGGCGTGTTGCAGATTGCAACGGGCGGCGATTGGCTCGGCCACAACTGCGAGCAGGGACGGGTTCTAGTTCTCGACAATGAACTTCATCAAGAAGAATTAGCCGACCGTTATCGACGAGTTGCCGATGCGATGGGGGTCGGCGACGAGGTGCTGCGCGATCGAGTGACGTTGCTTCCGCTGCGAGGCGTTGGCTTGAACATCCATGACGTTCAAACAATGGTCGAGAAGCACGCGGAATCGCTCGGCGGCTATTCGGTGATTGTGCTCGATGCACTTTATCGGTTCTTGCCACCAAAGGTTTCCGAGAATGACAACGCCGGGATGATGAGCGTCTACAATACTTTGGACGCGATCGCCAAGACACTTGATGCCGCCGTGATCGTCATTCATCACACGTCCAAGGGCGACCAGTCATCAAAAGGCGTCACCGATGTCGGTGCGGGTGCTGGTTCGATCAGCAGGGCGGCGGACACGCATTTGACGATCCGCCAGCATGAGCTCGAAGACTCTTATGTTGTCGAGGCCGTCACACGATCTTGGATTCAACCGCAGCCGAAGACGTGCGTGTTCAACTTCCCAATTTGGCGAGCCACCGAGATTGAGCCGGCATTGAAGCAGATAGGGCAGCGACGTGAAGACAAGCAGCGTCAAGACGACGCCGATGCCGACATGCTTCTCGCTACGGCACTGACCAAGAATCAATGGCTCAGTGAGGCCCAAATCGTCCGAGCCACTGGAATGGGGCCAGGACGTGTTAGCCGAGTCGTCGGTCGAGCGATCGCCGGTGAGTCAATTGTCGCTAAGCGGGTCAAGAAATCAGGCCGACGAACCACGATCTACGCCTCAAGTGCTACGGCAAGTGCTACGGCCAAAAGATAGGCGCGTAGCAGGTGCTACGCGCCCCTATGTAATAGGGGGCGCGTAGCACAGATGACGAGTGAGATACGAAATCAGAGAAAACCGATCACCACAACACCATCAAAGGGAATGAACCAATGAGTCGAGACAAGGAACGATCGACGTGCGGCAACTGCCGATTCTGGGACGAGCTGAACGACACCGATGGACTCTGCCGCAGGTATGCACCAAGAGCGTTGCCAATAGCTGTAGTCACGAATCGAGAGACGGGCGACCTAGAACGCCATGCTGCGTTTCCAGTGACAGACGCCTTTGACTGGTGCGGTGAGTTGGTCGAGATCAAGGACTCAGAGCAGCGAGACGACGAGGCGGCACCATGGCAGGCACCAGAGGCATCAACGTGACATCCGAGTCGCATCCAGCGTCCGACGCGACAGGGACGACCACAGGACGCGACAGAGGCGCCCTAGGCCCCGCCGGGGCTTTGAGCCTTGTCAGGCCGTTTCGAGGCTAAAGCGGTTGAAAGCATCCCATTTCTATTTACATCCAGCAGAACCTACCTACTTTTTGCCGAAACATATGAGCCTAAAAAAACGGATTGAAAAACTCGAAACATCCCGAGGCGGCTCAGTTTTGTCACTGGCCGAGCGGGAAATGCTGGTCAACATTCTTGCGAAGCGAGACTCAATTTTCTGGCCGTGGCGATGGCAAGCAAACAAGTGCAGCCACATCCCAGAAATGCGGCGGCGTCAGCGTGAATACCTCGCTGGCTCAATCGGCGTCGCAGCCAAAGCAAGCGGGCAAAATGATTGGAAGTCGGCATCGGCGATGCGACAAAGCTTGATCGCGGCGGGGCACCTCGCAGCGGTCTATTCCGGCGGGCAAGTCCAAAGCGTGGTGCTGACACCGCTGGGCGAGGCGACATCGCGAGCACTAGTCGGCGATCGACTAAACACGTTCCCGCAATCGTTGCCGGTATTAGTTCGGTTGCGACATTTATCAAAGCAAACATCGGTGCGGGCGGTGCGAGAGAGCGTTCTTTTTGGTCAGGAACTTCGAGGATGCCCGAACGACTGGGACCACCTAAACGAGTTGACCCTACCATTAATCACAGCTGGGTGTGTGTTCGCTGATTCGGACACCGTGGGCATCGCGTGCTACGTGCCGATCGAGGGTGCACCCGAGCCACTGCCGATCGAGGTAGACATCGAGAGTGATCAAGACCTCGACGACTTGTACGTCCACACATTCAACAGTGAACGGTTGCACCTTGAAGCCGTTGAACCAAGAGACCAGCACGAAATCATTATCCCATTACCCGCGACCGGCTGGGGTTGGCCGTGTCATTTTCCGAAAGAAGTTACCCATGATCAACAGTAAGTTTTTCGAGCCACTCGCCGTGCACGTAGCATCCGGTCGCACGATCAAGGACGCCGCCAAGCTGATCAAGTGTGCCGAGCAAACTGCCTACAATTTGAGTTGTGATCCGTCCTTTCGCCACAGGGTCGCTGAGATTCGCAGCGAGATCACAACACGTGCTGTTGGGCGGCTTGCCGATACCGCCGCCCTAGCCGTCGATACGCTTCGCGAATTGCTCGGGGCGACGAATGAGCCGAGTATTCGCTTGAACGCATCCAAGGCGATTCTAGCGGCACTACCAACGATGACCGAGTTTGGCGAGCTACGTGCCCGGATTGATGCAATCGAGAACAACCGTTTGAGGGTCGCACAATGAGATCAGGCCAGCGCTGCGAACGATGCCACGTCGGCAAATTGAGAACCCGTACCACGATCACCCGCGGCGCGTCGCGCACTCGATATCTGGTTTGTCCTAATTGCGATGCGACCGGCAAGGAAATCTTGCGATTGGATGACATCGGAAGACCCATTTACATTCCAGTTGCTACGGCTAGCAATTGCGATACTTCAACATCGGTGCGGACTTCGTAGGATTGTGCATCGACACCAAATCATCACACAGGAAATCAAAATGCAAACGACATGCTGGGACGATCCGAAGTTTGGGGACCGTGTTCTCGCAAGAGCCGCCGCGATGGAACGAAAGAGAATCCTTGGACCGATGGCCGCAGTGAAGTCTAAGAAATCGGCGAAGGTACAACTTGACGAACTGGTCACCGAATTGATGGAAAAAGAGACCGACGGCGACAAGGCGCGGGCAATGCAAATCGTCAAGCAAAGGTATCCCGGCGTGTTGCAACGTTTGAAGATCGAAGCGAACCGATGAAGGTTTACATCACCCGCCGCGGCAAGCCTGATTTTGTGGTCGATTCGCCGACGATTGCAGATGCGATTATCGACTACTGGCTGGCATCTGGGGAAACGCCCGGGGCGTCTTATCGCG
>JBBSJZ010000090.1:0-14410 GCA_038256795.1 Pirellulales bacterium
TCAAGGACTTCGGCCTCGACGACAATGCTGGATGATCGGTGTCGCCCCTGTTCTGCGATGCACTATTCCTCATTATCGGGAAAAGAGTTATCGATCAACGCGTTACCGGAGTCATGTCGGACAGCAGTAAAATGAAAGCCGACCTCGCAACCGAATCGGCATCGGGCGTGATAGCCGACTCATTAATACCCAACGTATGCCTGGATTCGACTTTGAAATCAATGACGGTTCACTTCCGACCGAGTGGCGGTTGAAAATCGTTTCCCAATCGATTTCATCTTAAGAAAGCGAACCTCAGACCAAACCCGTCAGTGTGCCCGAGGCGTCCTGGAATTTGTCGGTCTCGACGCCCATCTTTTGCACAACGGTCAAGAGCACGTTGGCGAGTGGAGGGTGTTTGTCGACGTCATGCGCGAGGTGCTGGCCATGATTCAATCCCAACTTTTTGCCGCCGGCAACGAGGAGCGGAAGGTTCTTCGGCGAATGATCGCCGCGTTCACCCGAATTCATACCGGAGCCATACACCACCATCGTGCGATCCAACATGGAACCGCCCACTTCTTCGGTCGACTTGAGGAACGTTAAGAACCGCGAGAGGCATCCGAGGTGGAACCGGTCAATCTCACCGAGCTTCTTGAGCATACTGGCATCGCCGCCGTGGTGGGACAGTTCGTGATGATTCTCACCACCGCCGCCGTAGCCGCCGGCTTCACGCGACCATTCAAAAGTGATGACGCGCGTGGTGTCGGTGACGAAAGCGAGGTAGCTCAGTTCCATCATCACATCCACCCACATCGGGCGATCGTGGCTATCGCCAGACTTGCTGTTCAATTGCAGCCCGTCGGATTCGACTTTCGGCTTGGGAACATCCACCCACTGCACCTGCCGCTGCACCCGCAGTTCTGTTTCTCTCACGGAGTTCAGGTATTGCTCGAGCTTGACCTGGTCGGCGCGGCCGAGTTTCCGCTCAAGGGCTCTCGCTTCACCCAGCACATTGTCGAGGATGCTGCGTTTTTCCGCGTATCGACGCAGCGTGGCGCTGCGCGAAGCCGCGTCATCCGGGATGAAAAGCCGCTCGAAGATACGTTGTGGGCTGTTCTCGGCGGGCAACGGTGTACCGTTGCGGTCGAAGGCTAACGTGTGGCTGTGACCCGCACCACCGGTGCCGGAGCTGTCGGAAATTTCCAGCGACGGAAAGCGAGTTTGGCGGCCGATCTTTTCCGCGATGACTTGGTCGGCAGAGATGGTGTTGGAATAATCCTTGCCGGGCACCGCCGTGAGATCGGCCCCCGTCAGCCAGGTATCCGCGCCCGAATGGCCGCCCGTGGCGTGCGGGTGACCCAATCCCGTGAGCACGGAGAAATTCTCGCGATGTTCCGTCAACGCAGCCAGCGTGGGCGAAAGCGCATAGCCTATGCCGGACTCGACGGGCATCCATTCATGAACGTTCACACCGTTGGGCACATAACAGAAAATCACGCGAGGCATCGCCTTCACAACGGATTTCGCGAGCGGCTTAAACGTCGATGTCGCGGCGAGTACCGAACGCGGAATCATCGCTTCGAGCAGCGGTAGAGCAAGGCTGGTGCCAAGGCCGCGCAAGACCGTTCGGCGGGACAATGGCGAGTGGTGGAGATTTGTCATGGATGTGCGTACTTCATTTCAGTTACTTGGTGGTGAACGGTTCCGACTGAACAATCGAATGAAGCAATGAACGCATGGAATAGCCTTCTTGCTTCATCGCGGTCACGGCGTCGCGCACGGTGCGTCGGTCAGAAAACCCAAGTTCACGCCCCAACGCGTAGGTGGTGATCTGGCTGGCAAGCGCCGTCAGGAACAAATCTTCTTGTTTCAGCAACTGGGACTGCAATCCCTCAACACCATGGAACTCGCTGCCGTCCGGCATTTTCGCCGAAGCGTCGATGAGCGGGTCGTTCTTCTCGATGCGGCCCTGATAGCCGTGCCCTTCGCGATCGCGCCACTCGCCCGCTGCATTGAAGTTTTCGAGCGCCAAACCCAACGGATCTATTTTGTCATGGCAACGCGCGCACGACGGTGCCTCGCGATGGATCTGTAGTCGCTGCCGCACCGTCGCCTTGTCGATGCCGGGAACCTTCGAAGCGATCTCGCCGACGTTCGCGACCGGTAGGCCTGGGTCGGTGCCGAGCAACGTCCGCATCACCCACACACCGCGAGCCACCGGCGAAGTGCGGGTGCCGTTCGAGGTGAGGCTGTGAATCGAAGCCTGTGTGACCAGTCCGCCGCGATGCGCCTCGATCGGCGCAGACACGCGGCGAATGGCGTCGCCCCTCACGTCCGGAATGCCGTAGAAGCGTGCCAGCCGCTCGTTGATCGTCACAAAGTCGCTCTTGATCAAATTCCGCACGTCGAGATCATGCCGGAGAATCTCGCCGAAGAAACCTTCCGTCTCGCGTTGGATGGAGAGCTCCAGGTGTCGGTCGTATTCGGGGTAGAGACTTTTTACGGGCGGATTCGCCCCCAGCTTGCGCAAGCCCAGCCACTGGCCGGTGAAGTTTCGCACGAACGCCTCGCTCTTCGCCTCGGCAAGCATCCGGTCTACTTGCGCGCCGAGCACGGCGGGTCGGACCAAATCACCGCTGGCGGCAAGCTGTGACAGCTCGTCGTCGGGCATCGACGACCACAGGAAATACGAAAGCCGCGAGGCCAACTCGAATCCATTGAGCGAGCGAGGTTTGTCGGTGGGTGCCTCGGGTTCGACGAGAAAAAGAAAATGCGGTGAGGCGAGAACCGCAGCGAGCGGGGTCTTGATCGCCTCGATGAACGACGGCTTTTCGGCTCGCAATTTCTCAAAAAGCGAGACCTTCGCGTCCACTTCCTCGGGCTGCACTGGACGGCGATACGCGCGAGTCATGAAGCCCGCGATCACCTCTCGAGCGCGAGCCATTTCGGTCGTGGAATCACCCGACTCATTCCCCAGCAGGAGCCGGTGACTCGCGGGCGGCCACACCGGATGGATCGGGCCTTCCAGTTCGATCCAGTCCACGAGCAGCTCGGGTCTTGGAAAATCCCCATGGTGCTGGAGGCCGAAGTTTTCCAAAACGGAAGGGATCTCGTAGCCGTATTCAAAATCCAAACCGGCGTTTTGCCGAGTGAATGTAGATTGCACCTCATAAATCTCCGGCGCGCTATGCGGTGCGGGAATGTCAAGCTCCGCAATCAGCGCGGGCGTGCCACTCAGATGCCTGGTAATCTTCACACGCGGCGGTCCATAGTCGTATAGCCGCGACGTCTCAAAGTGCTTCAGCTCTTCCGCAAATCGTTGCTCCAAGTCGGCTTTTCGCTGAGGCCGTTTGTCCACTTCCTCGTCGCGCTGATGGCCGAGCCTATTTGCGGCGAACTCCACGACCTCCGCGCGCGCGGGAACGCGGCCCGCCGCACGGAAGCGGATGATGTAGGTGCCCTCGGCCGGCACCTTGAAATCGCGAAAACCAATGCCCGTATTCCATGATTCTCGACGGACCGAAGTCCAACCGTTCGAGATGTCATTTTCGCCGGGGTTGAGCAGGATGTTGTTGCCATCGCGTTTCACCCGCAGCCGGTCTGCTCCCAGAGTGTTTTCCTCAGGTTCAAAATGCCATTTGATTGGTGCCGGTTCCGCACCCTCAACGAGCGCCCGGTCGAGAATTTGCCGTGCGGCAGAGTAATAGAGTTCGAGCTGCAACGGCGAAATCGATAGTGCCTGCCCGATATTGTCAAACCCTCCCGCCGGCGGGTCTTCCGGGAACTGGTCAGCAGGCGAAAAGTCTAAGCCGACCAAATCACGGATGGTGTTGTTGTATTCCGCGCGATTGATGCGTCGCAGCACCACGCGGTCGGACCGTTGGGCAATTTCCGCTCGGCCCAGCTCCGTTGTCAGCCAATCAGCGAATCGACCCGTTGCCGCCGGCTCCGGCTGCGTCTCCTCCTCGGGCGGCATTTGATGTGTTTGGATCGACGTTATCACCTCCGCCCACTTCACCGCCACTGCCGGATTGGTGAATTGATTTTCCAACGTATCAAGCCTCAGGTCCGATTCCTGCTCGTCTTGCCCGTGACACTTCACGCAATGCTCTCGCAAGAATGGCTGCGCGACTTCGGCGTAACCCGCACCGTCCGCGTGGTAAGCCAACTCGTCTGCGCAAGCAACTCCCGCCATGACGCACCCGGCGACGATCAAGGACGCCCATCGCTCATAAGAAAATAGAGTCGCCACCCAATGGATTCGGCCCCGCAAGGGTTCCTTGAATTGATGAGAATCGAGTTGGGCGTAACTTCGTGGCAGGTTCATTGCAAAGCAAAATCCCGAGCTTGGTTGAGGGTACTGGGACAATGGATAACTCCGAAATCTCAAGTCCGGCGGAATCCCAAAGGAGTTGAGGATGATGAAATCTGCGGTGAACCCTTCCGCGCGGGCATAATACTGCTGAGTTCGTTGAACGGGACTCGCAACTCACGCCTCGTTTCAGCGCCCGAGCGTTAGCACGAGCGTTAGCACGAGCGTTAGCACGAGCGTTAGCACGAGCGTTAGCACGAGAGGTTGTCGATTGCAGAGTTGCCGCCCAAGCATCCCGCGGCACGTGATAGAAATCCACGCTGCGCCGCTCGCGCGCCCAAGGGGCGTGCGGAGATTTCGCCCTGTGACGCAGTTTCTTTTTTTGTCGCGGCACTATCGCAGCAGGCTTAGCAAACTCGCGCCGATGATGAGCAGCATACCACACAGCATGTGTATCGTCGGCGCGTCTCCGAAAATCATCCACGCCGCAGCGATGCCATAGACCGGCTCCATGGCTGCCACGACGGCGACCACGGCTAGACGCACACGTTGGAGCGAAGCCGTAAAACAGGCGTGCGCTAGTCCCGTGAAAACAACGCCGAGTAACAGCAGCCACGCCCAGTCGTGCACCGGCACGGCAGGCAACTGCGTCGCGGCCAGTGGCAAGAGAAGCAAACCCGCGACGCCGGTTTGTGCAGTCACAAGTGGAAGTGGAGACATGACGCCGATCAGTCGGCGGTTGAGCAGTGTGAGCGCGGCGAAGGTGAAACCGGAAGCCAGGCCCAGTGCCGACGCCAGACCGGCGTGCGAGCCGAAATTCCAGTCCGGCACCACAAGTACCAGTCCGGTCAACACGAGCGCACACGCGAACATGTCCACGGGACGCGGGGGTTCGTGCAGTGCCAGCCAGGCAAGCAAAACGACGAACAGCGGATAACTCGCATAGGTCAGCAGCCCCAGCGCGACGGTGCTCTGCTGTATAGCGGCAAAAAACAGCCACCAGTGCGCCGCGAGCAACGCACCGGAGGCTAGTAGCGGTCCGCGCCGCACGCTCCGAGCCGTCACCAGCGTTTCGCGACGCAGGATAAGTAACATCGCCAGCGCGAGCGCGCCCACGAGCGAACGCAGGCAGGTTACGACCAGCGCGGGGCTGGTAACCGCTTTTCCGATCAGCCCTGAGAGACCGAAAAGCAGCACGGCGAAGTGCAGGGAAACCAGCGAGGCACGGGCATTCATTCGACGACTCTAGCTCGTGCAGAGGCTCGTGGCGGCGAGTGAAGGCCCGTGAGTCCCCTCCCTTTGTTCCCGATCGCATAAAACTCGGCTTGCGCGACATCGAAATCGAGATTGGAAAACGTCATTTTTGCGGTCCAGCCGAATTAACCCGGATGGACCTCTTTTTGATGGGCATCCTTCTCAAGTTTCAGCGCCGCCCGCATCCCCAAAATCCCACAATCGCGCAAGGCTCTCCTCGGCCGAGCGAATGCGACTCTGGCGATGCCGCCAAAACGCAGGCAGATAGGGAATCGAACGAAGCCATTGGGAGACGGCAATGAAGGCTCAATCGATTCATGCGAATCTGACTCCTTTATTCGCTAGTGTAACCAGAACCTGAGCGTACTGGCGATTGCTCGATCAATGTGGCGGCTGGGGGTTTCGTGCTGTGATTCGCTGCTATACGGATTGAGTGTGGCTGGTGTGTTTGAGCTTCAATATGCTCCAAACGGTGGCCAACGCAGCAGAGAAAGAAATCGACTTCAACCTGCCACCGGTCAATGGAAGCGAAGCGCCAATGATCTTCATCAGCAACGTGAAGAACACGAGTGCATTTGCAAAAACGTTGATTGGCGTCAACTTTCAGCACACTGCTAGGCGAGCAAGCGGTACTTGCGTAAGAAAAGAGCAGGCTGTTCGCGTGAATTTCCTGCAGCCCGCTCTAGGGGCGACTTATCTCACGTTACCAGAAGAAGTTTTGGTCTGGCGTATCGCTTGCTCACTCGTTGTGAAATGTCTTCATGGGCTTAACACACAATAGTCGCAACCGCTAATGCTCTAAGGAAACAGCGGACAAAGAGTGTCGCTTTTTGCTGCTTACCATCACGACGCAGCGCGATAAGTGCTTTAAGAATTCGACACTTATGTTCCGCTTGATCCTATGTTCCTCCCAATCACGAAGAGACCCAAAGCATGCGAAACCTAAGTCTAACGTCGTTGATTTTGATTGGACTCATTCTTGGCATCCTAACAGGACTCGGAGTCGGAGAACGTGCCGAGGTGCTCTCGCCTATCGGCGATGGTTTCATTCGACTGCTTCAGATGGCGGTGTTGCCATACTTCATCGTTGCGTTGCCGCTCGGGTTTGGGCGACTCGATTACCAAGAAGCCAAGATGCTCGCGATGCGTCTTGGTTTTTTCTCCGTGGTGCTTTGGGGACTGGCAATGATGTTGGTCGTTTTGTTGCCACTCACTTTCCCAGTGCTTGAGTCTGCGAGCTTTTTTAGTTCTAGCATGGTGACCCAAGCCGACCCCGTTGATTTTGTGTCGCTCTACATTCCAGCTAATCCGTTCGCCAGCCTATCGCAAGCGGTTATCCCTGGAGTTGTCGTGTTCGGTATTGCGTTAGGCATCGCGTTGATCGGCGTCCCGAAGAAAAGATATTTGCTTGATATTCTTGACACTCTTGCCGAGGCCCTCGGAAGAATTACCGGCTTCGTTGTGCGGTTGACGCCGATTGGTGTGTTTGCTTTGGCGGCGAGTGCAGCTGGGACCATGACCGTGGAAGACCTGAGCCGTTTGCAGGTCTATTTCGTTGCGTATACCGTCGGATGTTTGCTGCTTACATTTTGGCTAGTTCCAATGTTAGTCGCTTCGCTAACGCCGTTTAGTTACGCAGACATTCTTCGCACAGTGCGCGATCCCTTGGTCACCGGATTCACGACCGGCAATTTGTTGGTTGTGCTAGCAATGATGGCCGATAACTGCAAGCGACTTTTCAAAGAACGTGACGAAGAAAATTATCGCCATGCCGAATCCGTGATTGACGTAACACTTCCGATCGCGTTCACATTTCCTAACATCGGGGTGGTGATGTTGTTGCTATTCGTTCCGTTTGCCGGATGGTTTACTGGCAATCCCGTTTCACTTACGGAATACCCAAAGCTCTGTCTTTTGGGATTCTTTAGCTTCTTTGGGAGTGTCGAGATCGGGCTGCCGTTTCTCTTGCAACAAATGCAAATCCCGACCGACATGTTCCAGTTGCACATGGTGACGCTAGTTTACATCGGTCGCGTTGCAACGTTGATGGCGGTCATGCACTTGGCTGGTGTCGCCTTGTTGAGCGCTGCCGGCAATGCACGTTGGCTGAAGTTTAAACCGCGAAGTATCTCAATTTTTGCTGGAGGATCAGTTGCCATCTTATTGCTCTCGGTTAGCCTGACTCGCTTGACGCTGGTGAACACCGTCGACCAGGCATACTCGAAGAACAAGGTGGTCGGCGCGATGCATGCGATCAAGTATCCCCGACAAGGCAAAGTGCATTTTGACTTCTACTCTGACGAGACTTTAGCCCCATCATCTGCACTGCTGGCCGAGTCCGAAGGGAGCGATTTGAAAGCAATTCGCGAGCGAGGCAGTTTGCGAGTCGGATACGATCCCGACGGTTTGCCTTTTAGTTACTTCAACAAGGAGGGCCACCTGGTTGGATTTGATATCGAGATGACGCAAGCTTTCGCGGATGAGTTGGACGTCGAAGTTGAATATTTCCCTTACGACAAGTCAACGATGCAGGAATGCTTGAACGACACACGCTCCTGCGACATTCTCGTTGGTGGTCTTTTCGCGACGACGCGGCGAATCGAGGAGATGCTGTTCAGCGATCCTTATCTTGAATTGCACTTGGCATTCATTGTGCCGGATCATCGCAAGTCGGCGTTCGAGTCGTTGAGTTCACTTCACACTAAGTCCGACATGCGCATCGCAGTGCTTGAACGCCCCTATTTCGGTGCCCGAGTTCAACAATTGTTGCCTGGTGCAGAGATCGTTCAAGTGAACTCACCGCGTGAATACTTTGAATCCGCGGACGGGTTTGATGCGTTGGTGATGAGTGCAGAAGCGGACAGTGCCTGGACACTTCTGCATCCTGCCTACAGCGTGGTGATTCCTGAGGACGCTCAAGTGACTGTCTGTGTGGGTTACCCAATGCCCTTGAACGCTCGGCGACTGGAAAATGTCATGAGTCGATGGATCCACTTGAAGCAAAGTGACGGAACCATTGACACGCTTTACGCACATTGGATCGAAGGAAAAACCGCCGAAACCAACGAGCGTCGCTGGAATGTCCTGGATGACGTTCTCGGCTGGTCCGATGTTGGTGGATCGGACGAACGATACCCATCCGCTAAGGAGAGAATTGCTCGACGACCCCGACTCTCCTCAGAATGATTTGGAATTTCGCGCTCGATTTGTCTCGAATTCTCCCCGTAAATTACGGGGATCGCTCCGGCAACGGCAAGGTTTTTCGCTCCGGCAGGCTGCCATGCTTGAGAACCAATCGTCTGCCCGCTTCGTCGGTGCGATCGGCGTGCATGCCGATGAAGGCTTTCACTTCGGCGTCGATCGCGGCTTGCAGCACTCGCCTGGCTCCTAAACAGACAATTTCATCGAGTGACTTCGCTGGTCGAACTGAGCCCGAGAGGAGATTACTTCAGGGTCGAGTGCCTCTTCCACTGGCAAGGCGTGTCGCTCTGTCGTAGTCTGGGTCATGGTGTGTCCTTAAGCCCACTTCGGGCGGCTGAGGAGTTGAGATTTCAGCAGGATGCGCCACCTTTTTCATTCATTCAAGAACACGACTTTCGACAATCTCTCCCGAGGCGAGTTAAAGGTGTACCGAGACTTGCCCACACTGAACCCGGATGGACCATCGATGCCCCAAAAATAGTTGATCAATCCCACATAGGGCTGGCAGTGACACACCACGTCTCCTGGGCAATGTATCGAGACCCAGCTTTCGGAATGTGAATTCTCATTCGATCAGGTTCGCTTCTTTTTCGATGATTGCATCGTTCGCCGTTGCTCGCATCACGTCGCCCTGCTCTGAACTCAAGTCACCTTCGCCGACACTGGCTTCGGACTCGTCTTCAGCTACGACCGCTGGCATCTTGGTTTCGGACGGCACAACTTCCGCCCGCGGTGGCTCTTGCGACGGCCTAGCCGATGCCTCGATGATCTGTACCGGGACGCCTTTGGGGAACACGATCTCGCGAGCCTCGTCGGGCATCGTAATCTCCGCCCGCGTCAGCTCTTGTTTTGCTAACCGAATCACGCTGCTGCTAACTTTCAACGGCGAATGCTTCGATTGATCGAACCAATAAAATACTCGCATATTCACGGTGGCAGCTCCCAGGGATTCGACAATCACCAAAGGTTCTGGCTCGGCAACGACTGCCGCGTGGTCAAGCAACACCTTCATCATAATTCCTTGAGCCTTCGTGATTGAATCCTCGAATCCGATGCCAACCGTGAAGTCTTTTCGACTCAGGGGTGTAGCAGTAAAGTTGGTGATTTTGCCTTTGTAAACGGTACTGTTGGGCAGTTGGATTTGATTGCCTTCAAGCGTGTTCAGCACCGTACCCCGCGTCGTCACTTTCCGCACATAACCCTTCGCGCCCTCGACCTCGATCAGATCACCGACACGGAAGGGATGATTCAATGAAATCAGGATACTGGCGAGATAATTTTCCGCGATGTCGCGAAACGCAAACCCGAGTGCCAAGCCGACTAGGCCTGTGCCACCCAGCAACGTCACCGCCAATCGCGTTAATCCCGACACTCGCAACGCGATGTAAATCCCAACGATGAAGACAAACACGGCGACGACGTTGCCAGACACCTGGCGTAGCAAGCCACTTTCGATCCGCGTTTTTGTAAGCCAGCGGATGAGCTGAGCACTAGCGACGGCGACGTAATAAGACAATGCCGCTACGACCAACGCAATCAGAACCAATGGCAAGACGGCCGTGAACTCGCGTCCAAGTTCCTTCAGTGACTCAATCGCGGGAGCAAAGTTCCACAACGGCTTTTCGGCGATTGTCATGCGATTGACGACAGCGACCACGTCGGATGTGTTCATGGCTGTCGCTTCGGCCCATTGATGGTGCTTCTGCGAATCCGCTTGACCTGAAAGGAACGCGACCCCACGATCAACTTGCACCTCCGGCGACTTAAACCAGCCGGTAGCCTGCATGATTTCTTGCAAGCGGTATTCGATCTTGTCGTCGCTATTGACCGGATCCACCTGGACCTCGTCGGCCACCACCACCGACTTTGTGCCCGACGGGGCCGTACCCGTGACCTCAGCCGCGACGTCATCGGACGTGGGGCTTTCGTCCTGAGCGATGGCGAAGTGCGATGTGAAGACCAATAACAAAACGACTAAAGTGCAGGAACGGTTCATACTTCGTGGTCGATCGCTTTTCGAGTGGCGTTTGGGCTCTAATCATATCCGCGAGTCTTCGACAGAATCAAAGGGTCAGACATGGATGGCGGGTGTTTTTGGGAAGTGGCCCCGTTTTCGGCCTCTTCGTCGACCCGAGGCTGAGTCGACGCGATATGTTTTCATCCAATTTTCGTCACCCAACGGCTTGGCACGCAGGGCGGAAAGTCGGACCGATTAAAGTTCACCTTCGGTGCCAGGTTCGTTGGATGCGGTCGACCCACCGACTAGACCATCGATCCCATTCATCATCTAGCTCATTTCGATCAAACCGTTCGCCGCGCGAACTTTTGCCACGAAACGCGTGCCAAGATCTTGAGCGCTGCTGGGATCCTGTCCCGTCAACAGCTCACGGTCCTCCACGACACATGAAGCATTGGGTATGTCGGTCTGTTCGATCACCGCCCCCAGTTCTTCAAGCACCTCTGTAGGTTATTCTCTAATATGACCATGCAACAGCGCATTGGGACCATCCTGCAATTGATATTCCGTGAGCATGCTGAACCAGGTCATGCGATAGCCTCTGTATAACCAATTGCCATCAACACTTGGGGCTGCTCCGCGTGCGGCAGGCGAGTGACAGATGGAGACAAGTCGATTTTCCAGCGTCGGGAAAAAACTTCAATAAAGCGCCGAAGTCTTCATTGCAAGCGTCGCTGATGAAGGCGTCCTCGCTCAATAGATCGACCATGGGTGCATGCCCTCCGGGAACGAACATTGCGGCGAATTGGTTGAGCCATTCTTCATCGTGGGAAACTTTTTCCGGTTCCACCGGTGTCCGCATGCCCAGCTACCACAAGCGAGCGAGGCTCGCCTCTGCCCGGCGGATGCAACATTTGCGATAGCCTCAAAACGCAGGCAGAAAAGAATTGGCGTCGATTCTCGGCTCGCGAACTCCGGGTGACATAACGTGAGCTCGAAACCGCACTCAAGCATGGCATCGGTGGGTTCGACGAGTTTACCGAGATAAACGCCCGCCTCATGATGGCCTCCTTCACGCAGCGTCACCTTGTCGGCAGCAGAAACAACCACGAGGATTTCTGGACTATCAGAGTTGATACGAACTGTGATCGCTGCAGCTCTTTGCCGGTCTCTGGAAAGCTACATCGAAATACCAAATACTGCTTGAAAACTGCATTTTTCAGAATCTATCCTCGCTTTTGTGGATTTGCAATCACTGGCAACCAAATCGCGTGTTGTGAGTCGAAAGCATTTCTTGCAGAACAGAAAGGGCGAGAGCCAGAAGTGCTCGGCCGCACACCAACACGCAAACAAACTTGCCCAGGTTCCATACCCATCTCTACCTTGCCTCCTCAAATGTGAACCACCCGAGAATCCCTGACAATGCAGCCTCGGCCTCCGTTGTTTCGAGCTCAACTCACGACACGGTAATGCAATACTGTTCGACCATCCGCGCTGCATCACTCGGGCCATTTCAAACTAACCTGCGCAAGTACGATCTGCGAGGAATGCATTGGTTTCTTCGATCATTTAATGGATCTGTCGGTACAGGCTAGCCTTGTGGGAGAGCCTCCTCTTGTAGCGTCCCATTTCTTACCCATCCGTCGTGACATCGCGGGCGACGGCGAAGATGAGTCGCTCATCACTAAGACACTTTGCCGTCCACTCCAGCGTGGCATAGTCGCCTTTCGCCGTTAGGTATCGATTGCGAAATCTCACGACAGGTTTTCCGTTGCTCAGCACCGACATTTGCTCTTCAGTCTCGGCTCGATCCTCAGGGTGTACCAAGTGCAAGAAGGGACGAGAAAGCAAATCTGCGTCACTGTGACCAAGCACCTTAGAAAAGTTTGCGTTGATACGGACGAAGAATCCGTCCAAATCAGCGATACAAAAGAGGTCAAAAGACAACTCAAAAAAACGATTCATGTCGCTTTGGACTTCGTGCAACGATGATTCTTGGTGCGCTCGAATGATTCGCGACAACACGATCGCGTTTTTAGGTCGATGGTCTGGTTCGCGACTGAGACAACTGATTGCCAATCGTACCAGTGCGTCGTCGAGGCCACAGTTCTTGAGAAGATTGAGCGTCTCATTATTATGTGCACACGCGGCGGACCGGTAAACCTGGCGGAGCGAATCGCCTTCGTACGGCGCATGACCGCACAAGATTTCACAGAGCATTCCCCCCAAGCTGAATACATCCGCGCTCTCGTCAAGCAAACCACCCCGCGCTTGTTCCGGCGACATGTAGCGAGGCGTACCATTGACACTGTCCTGTCGAGCTTTGCCCTCACCTTTTAGAACGACGACGTTTTCATTCGCCGACGGGATGCATCGCTTTGCGAGGCCCCAATCCATCACATTGACTTCGCCAAAAGCACCGACCATCACGTTTGACGGCTTGAGGTCCAAGTGAATAATTCCGCGTGAATGCGCAAATGCAATCGTTTGACAAACGTCAGCAAAAATGTTCAACCGCTCAGCCGTACTCGTGCGTGGGTTTTCGAGAACTTGGGTGAACGTAACACCGTCCACAAGCTTCATTGCGTGGAAAGGGCGTCCGTCCTTGCAATGCCCCAAGGCGTAAATGGGAGTGACTCCGGGATGAGTCAATTCACTCATCACGTAGGCTTCCTTCTCGAAGTCTGCCACAGCGTGCGGAAATTGCACGCGGTCACTTCTCAGCACCTTGATTGCGACCTCACGACACAACAACTCATCGCGAGCGAGATAGACAAGCCCCATGCCCCCGCGTTTGAGTAGACGCACCACCTTGAACTGCTCTAATTCGAGTTCAGGCAATTCTCCTCCAGTCGGGTCGACGTCCTCATCCGATTCTTGGACTTCAAAGCCGGAATCCTGTTGGACAACCTCGATCGGCCTTGTCTCGGTGCTCCGGTTCAAATCGTTCATTATTCAACCTCGCAACATCTAGCGAGTGGCCACGAACGCCATCAAAACGGCGGTGGTGACCTTGACACGCAATCTTCAGTCTACCGTTCTGGTGGGGGATAGGCAACAAAGAAGGGGAAAGCGTGTTTTTTACGTCAATGCGCCTCGATCCGGGCTTGGCGGCACGCTGGAAAAATACTTTTCTGTGTCCCAGGTCATCACGATTTTGCGATTGTGCAGCCCATCAACGATTTGATTCGGTCGCTCCGGGTCGGCAATTCGCATGACGCGACTAAGCCGGGAGTCCATCCGAACCACTTACCCTCCGGCGGCGATGCTTTCTTGGACTTGACGACCCGCCGCGGCGAGTGCGCAAGGTCGCCGCGTTGACAAGACGGGCTCGCATGAGAACCAGCCTCATCGCAGCAACACGTCGCTTGGATAAGCTAGGTGTTGCGAGGCTTAGCTTTGAACCGCACGAGCATATTGAACAGGAAGAATTGTCTCGTGCACCGCGTCACCCAATGTTTTGGCGGCGTGGTATGGCCAATAGGGGTCGCGTAACAACTCTCTTGCAAGCACGATCAAATCGGCTTGTTCGTTAGCGAGAATTTGTGCTGCATGATGAGGCTCAGTAATCAACCAGCCGACGCTCACCGGAATACTAGCCTCTTTTCGAATTCGGCTCGCATCAGGGACCATGAAACCTGGGTCCGACGGTACGCCGGAGTGATCCGGTGTGAGCATACCGTGGCTGACGTCCAACAGATCCA
>JBBSJZ010000091.1:0-14396 GCA_038256795.1 Pirellulales bacterium
AAAGGGACCCGGCATCCGACTCAACGATTCCGTTGGGAAGCCCCGACATCGTTGGTAAGTCCGTCCTACTCGTCGATGATACGCCGTTCTTTCGCGAGATTGTGAAACGATACTTAACGAGCCACGGCATCCTCATCACGACGGCGGTTGACGGACGCGACGCGCTCGATCACCTCGCCCGTGAGTCTTTCGATCTCGTGGTCAGTGATATCGAAATGCCAGTGATGGATGGCTGGGAGTTCTGCAAATCTGCACGCGATGCCGGTTACACGATGCCCATTCTCGCACTCACGTCGCTCAACAAACGGAGTCATGCGAATCGCGCTAACGAATGCGGCTTTGATGATTTCGAAGAAAAGCTCGATCACGACCGATTGCTCGCCAAAGTGAAGCAACTGCTCGCAAGGCCGAAAATTCAATCGGCGGAGACGGCGAAATGAGTGAAGATTCGATTCAAGTATGCACCTTCCGTTGTGGTAGCCGCCGGTTCGGAATCGCCCTCATCGACATCAAAGAAGTCGCCATCGTGAGCGAATTCACGCGCGTGCCGCACACGCCGCCCGAAATCCGGGGACTCGTCAATATTCGCGGGCAAATCATCTTGGCACTCGATTTGAATCGATTGCTCGGGATACCCAGCGCGGAGTCCTCGCTGACGTCGCACCCCGTTTCGATTCCCGACCGGCGATTGATCATCTTCAAGTCCACGGCCGGTCCATCGTTCGGAATCGTGGTGGAAGACATTGGCGAGATCGTGACGTGTGTCGAGAGCGAGATGGAGGACTTGACCCGTGTCGATTCCGCACTTCCGCTACACGATGACCGCAGCCAACTCGTACGCTGCACTTGCAATGTTGCCGACGGACTCTTGATCCTCCTGGAGCCACGTCGGTTTCTTCCGCTCGTGGAAACTTGGCTCCAGACACAAACCCATGCGACTCGGCATCCCGTTCTGGTATCCCCATGAAAAATCTCAATCTGATCTCCAAGCTATCCATTCTCGCAGCCATCCTTGGACTATGTCTTGTTGCCGTTGCCTGGGTCGCAATCTCGAGCCTTGCCAACTTGAGAGGCAAGCTCAATCAATTGTCGTCCGCCTCGGTACCACGGGTCTTGGCCACTGGCGAAATGAAGTCCACGTTGTTGCTATCCGTGCGAGCGCAAAGGAGCGCGGTCCAGTCGACCACGGACAAGGAATCGAGCGAGTTTGCGGCCCAAAGTCGAACGCTTGCCAATGAGTTCTTGCAACAGCTCGCCAACTTTAAATTGTCCGGAGAATTTTCGCCTGAGGAATTGAGCGATATGAACCAGCTTGAAAGCACGGCGGCTAAATTCGACGAGCTCAATCGCCAATGCTTGGACCTGGCTACTCAAAACACGAATCTGAAAGCGACGACACTCGCGCACGGCGAGATGAAGAACGAGATCACGGCCCTGCTGTCGACGCTGCAAACCATCGTCGCGAGCACGGCCGCAGAATCGGCTGCGAGCGATCTGTATCCCCTCGTTCTGAGTACCTGCATCGACGCGAGTCAACTGCTGCACGGGCTCAACGAACACATTGACATGTCCTCGAGCGATCCGATGTTCGCGACTATCGAGGCCTCGATCGAGGCACGGACCAAGGAGTTGGAATCTCAGGTCGACAAGGTCGCAACCAAGCTCGGCGACACATCGCTGGGCAATAGTTTGAATGCGCGCGTGCGAACCATCATCTCGCTCGCCAGCGAAATCACCAGACTCTCCAAGATCGACTCCAACAATGCGTCGGCATCTTTCTCGATCGGTGAAGTTCTTCAATCCGTTGACGCCGCACTCGCGCTGATCGATCGAGTCGCTGACGCCCAGCACCGAGAAGCCATCAATAGCTCCACCGTCGGCGAAGAGACGTACGAATTCGGCCGCAAGCTCATCCTGCTCACGACTGCGGTCGGATTAGTGCTGGGGATGCTCTGTGCTTGGGTGATCTCGCGTGCCGTGAGCGAGCCGATCGTTCGGGTTCGTGATATGGCCGCACTGATGGCCTCCGGCGACATCCGCAACCGCTTATTGCTAAACCAACGTGACGAGGCGGGGGAACTTGCTCGAGCAACCGACTCGCTTGCTGACTCCCTGTCAAAGATCGTCGGTGAGATCCAACGAACCTCGTCGAGTGTCGAACATTCATCCGAGGGGTTGGAACGAGCTTCCAAGGACCTCAGTACCCAAAGCGAGAGGACGACTCAGCAATCGTCGCAAGTCGCCGCCGCCTCCGAGGAACTTTCCGCGAACATCAACACGATGAGTGCCGCGGCGGAACAGATGACGATGAATTTCGCATCGATCAGCAGTGCTACCGAAGAAATGAGTGTCAGTGTCAACGCGATCTCGTCGGGTGCCGAACAGACATCACGCAGTGTGGAAGTCGTCGCGGAGACCGTCAGCAAAATCTCGAGTTCGTTCGAGACCGTTTTGCAAGACGCACGCGAGGGCGCGAGGATCGCCGGACAAGCGTCCGAAATGGCTGAGTCAGCGACCCGCACGATGCAAGATCTCGATCGCTCCGGAAGCGAGATCAGCAAGGTGACCGAAACAATCAAAATGATCGCCTTGCAAACGAATTTACTGGCACTCAACGCCACGATCGAAGCGACCTCCGCCGGCGAAGCGGGTAAAGGATTCGCCGTGGTCGCGAACGAAATCAAGGCGCTCGCGAATCAAAGTGCCAAGGCCGCTGAGGATATTGCTCGCAAAATTGAAGGTGTGCAATCCGGCACTCGGCAATCGGTCGGCGTGATCACCGACATCGCGGAAATCATTTCTGAGATCAACGCTTCCGCCGATCGAATTTCGCAATCCGTGGCGGACCAAACCCAATCCGCCCAAACCATTTCCCAGAATGTTGGCGAAGCGAATCGCGGTGTCAGCCACATTGCTCGGTCGATCGCCGAAGTCGCCGCGACCGCGAACGATATGTCTCGCAATTTAAGCGAAGCGACTCGTGGAGCGACGGATGTTTCTCGCAGCGTCGCAGAAGCGGCTCACGCGGCAACGTCCATCTCCGAAAACATTAGCAAAGTCCAACGCGCCGCACAGGATACAAATCGAACCGCTCTGGGAATCACACAATCCGCAGACCAACTTTCGACGGTGGCCGTGGAGTTGCGTCAATTGGTTTCGAAGTTCAAAATCGTACCCCATGACCAAACTTGATCCGCTGCGGGTATTGATTGTCGATGACTCGCGCATCTTTCGTGGTGTGATTCAAACGGCGCTAGAGTCGCTGCCGTCAATCGAAGTCATAGGCAGCGTCTTTAACGGTGAAAAGGCGATGATTTTCATCACCGAGCACTGGCCCGATCTCGTCTCGCTCGATATCGAAATGCCCGGCATGAACGGGATCGAAGTCCTCAAGGGCATCCGTGCTCTTTGTCTCCAGCATCCTCATCGACCGCCCATCGAGGTGCTGCTCGTCAGCTCGCTGACCCACCAAGGTGCCCGCTCCACGATCGAGGGACTGCAACTCGGCGCCGTCGATTTCATTCTGAAACCCGCCCATGGAAATGAATGCGAGAACGCGATCGAACTCACCCAGCGGCTGAAGGAAAAGATCGACGTGATTCGCTCCAGGCGAAGCACCTCATGGCCACCAAAGTCGTCCCCCTCCGATCTCAAAATACCAACGAGTTCTCATCGCCCGGCCCAACATTTCAGGGCCTTGGCAATCGGCGTTTCCACCGGCGGCCCCGAAGCACTGAGTCGTTGTCTGCCGAAGATTGCGGACGCATTTCCCGGCCCGATCTTGATCGTCCAGCATATTTTGCCTGGCTTTAGCACGTATTTGGCTGAAAGCCTATCCCGTCGCTGCCCTCGGCACGTCATGGAGGCCAGTGACGGTGCCGAGCTCAAACGCGGTTGCATTTTTCTGGCGCCATCACTAGCGCACTTGGTCGTACGCGGCAGTTCGACGGCACCCTTCATTGGACTTAGCGACGCGCCGGCGGAGAATGGTTGTCGGCCAGCCGCGGACGTTTTGTTTCGATCGGCCGCGTCAGTCTTTAAAAACGAATTGATTGCGATCGTGATGACAGGCATGGGAAGCGATGGCGCCAAGGGAGCACTGAGTATCCATCGCGCTGGCGGCTATGTGATTGCTCAAGACGAAGCGAGCAGCACGGTTTGGGGCATGCCCCGCGCAGCGATCGAGGCTGGTGCGGCAAACGCCATCGTCTCACTCGATCAAGTCGCCAATCATTTGCGAAAAACGCTCGGCGAGACGCCATGAAGCTCACCGAAAACGAATACGACGGAATTCGCGCGGAGTTGCTGAAACATTGCGGTGTCACGCTGGGCACCAACAAGCAGTATCTCGTCACATCACGTCTCGAACCGATTCTGACCAAGCATGCAATGAGTTCCTACACGGAACTCTTGGAACGATTGAAACTGCCTTCCTCACGGCTGCTGCAAGAGGAACTGGTTCATGCCATGACGACTAAGGAAACATCGTTCAATCGCGACGCCCATCCCTTCGCCGAATTGACTCGCTCAATCCTGCCTTACCTCGTCGAATCTCAATGGAGATCGCGACGCGGCGCCGGTTACTTGGCTCCCCGACTACGCATCTGGTCTGCCGCCGCATCCACGGGCCAGGAAGCCTATAGCGTCGGGATGTCGGTCATGGACTACCTTGACGATGCCAAAAACAAATCACGAAATCAATCTTCCGCCAGCGAGATTCCTGGCCCTGAAAATTTCTCGATTCTCGGCACTGATGTTTCATCACCGGCACTCGATATCGCCAAACTCGGTTCGTACCGTTCGTTCGATATTGAACGTGGACTCAATGATGCGCAAAAGCAAAAGTACTTCATTGCGAACGGTGACATCTGGCAAGTCACGCCGCAGCTGAAACGGATGGTCGAGTTCCGCGTTTTGAACCTGGTGCGTCCACTGGGCGACCTGGGAAGCTTCGAGATGATTCTTTGTCGTAATGTGTTGATCTACTTCGAGGAATCGACACGTCGCGAAATCCTGCGGCAAATGGTCGAGCGACTCACGATCGGCGGACTCCTCATGCTTGGCGCGACGGAAAGCCTACCCGTGAGGATGCCAGAACTCCAACAAGTCTGGGCTGGTCAAACGGTGTACTATCGCAAGCACTCCGCGAAGCCCAATTGATCAGTACCGGGTGAGAATGCGGCTAACGTGCCAAGCGAATCCCCAGCGGCAATGACTCGCCGAACACGGCTAACTCTTCATCGCCACTGAGTCGTCCGCCGTCGCGGACCAGCGTCACAAAATGTTCGGAAGCGTCGACGGATTGCAGGTAGTTGATTGTGATCGCACGCTCACCGCCGGAGATATCGACATGTCGATCGCCCGTTCGCCGAGCGAGTTGAGTGATCGCGAGTTGATGGGATTTGTCCGTCGTCGAAAATGATCGCAAAGCGGATAACCAACGTTCAGCCTCATCGCGGGGGACGACTCCGTTGAGGGGACCGTACACCGGTTGCCGACTTCCGATTCGCCCCAGCGACCAAAGCAGCGTCGGGCGAATCGATTCCGATTTCTTGCGGCCGAGTTCAACGAGCGCCGCGCGGCCGAGTTTTATCTTGTCGTTGAGACTCGCTCGCTCGAGCGAAGCCGCTAGCCGCCACGACTCGGTGAGTTCGGAGTTGTCGACGCGAGCGGCTTTACCCTGCAGCGGATTGAGCAGGGATGCGACGAGTTGAAGTTGTTGCCCCGTGGTCATCCCACCCGCGATGCGTCGCCACAGAATCAACGACTCCGTTCGCGATTGCGGGGCGGCAAAGGCGAGCTTGCCGAAGACTGTTTTCCAGGTTTGTGAGACACGCCAATCGTCCACTGCGACACCGTAGCCTGGCCGCAGGCAATAACCGAGTAGATTCAACCATCGTGCTTCGTGCTGGGGTGATTGACGACGCCCCGCTTCCATCTCAAGCAACATTTGCCACATCGAGCGCAGCAACGAGGGTGGCCACGCGTCACGTTTCACTTGCGTGATGTCTTGAAGCGTGGCGATCAATCGATTCGGTGCCAAATCTGCACCTCTGGCAAACGTTCGCTCGATGGCACCGCGACATGCCAACGTGGTTTCTTCGTCAACGATGCCGACGGCTTCACCGCTGCCCGCGTGCGCTTCGCGATCGGTTTCGAGGGTGCTGCGGATATCAAAATCCAATTGCCAACGGCGCCTCGTCTCCGCGTCGACGCACCACATGGCGACGGTCCCGATCTCGCTCAATTCCGATTGAATCACGACGCGAATCGTCTTCACCTCACGGCGTTTGCCCTGGCCGAGTGCCGTGCAAATTGGTGGCAAATGCGAGGCCTCGTTGGGATTGAGCGACACCATCTCGCCGGCCTGATCCGCCAGTCGCGTGCTGCTCACCCAGAGCGGGAACTGAACCGGTTCACCGAGTTGAAGTTCGAGGGGATGCTCGGCAATCTCGTAACGCTGACCCGCTTCCGCCTGGCCGGGGATCAAACAAATCGCTTGCACCGATTCGGCATCATTGGCCGTCCCCGCGACTTGCATGTAGTACGATCGCCCAAGATTCGCGGCAATCTTGACGCCTTCCCCGCGTCGAACCATCGCGTAGTAAGCGGCGCCGCGAGCGACGGCGAGATCGAGACGTGGGGCGTCCAATAATCCCGGCGGCCCATCCGCCGCGTCCTCGGGTGGAAACCATCGTGACAACGATTCGCGGATACGTTCACGCAGCGCCGGAGCGGCCATCACTCCGCCGTTGAATAACAACCACGACGGCCGCACAGCGGAGGACGAGTCATCATCGGCGAGCCCGCTGCGGCGGTGATCCGCGAGGAACGCGGCTAAATGGCGCGTCACGGCCGGGTCCGCCGCGTACGGCAATCCGAACTCCCGGAAACCACTCTCGCCGACCACGGGTTTGGCGGACAGTTCAACGCGCGGAAAAAAACCGTCCACGATCGCCGCATCAATCTCCGCCGCCGATAGCGAGACTTGCAGCGCACCACCAATCAACCTTGAACCCTGGGACGGCAAACTCAATGTGTAGTTCTCCGGCCGGTCGGGAGCGAGCATCGCTTCCTTGGCCATTCGCGCGACTTGAATCAACCGTTCCCACTGGTCAGCCGCGAGACTCGAAGCTCCGGTTTGTCCGAGCAGTTTTTCTTCGGCGAGCTTCGCGATCGCCAAGTCTAAATTGTCGCCGCCGAGAATCAGATGCTTGCCGACCGCGACGCGGTGGAATTGCACCTGTTGCGAATCATCACCCGCACGCTGGACTCGAATGAGTGTGAAGTCGGTCGTGCCGCCACCGATGTCGCATACCAAGATCATTTGGCCCGCCGCGATCAATTCATGCCACGAGTGGGCATGAGCATCGATCCACGCATAGAACGCCGCTTGCGGTTCCTCGATCAAGTACACGCGATGGA
Source organism: Pirellulales bacterium (assembly GCA_038256795.1). Classification (GTDB taxonomy): domain Bacteria; phylum Planctomycetota; class Planctomycetia; order Pirellulales; family Pirellulaceae; genus JBBSJZ01. Next base: position 7,426 of record JBBSJZ010000091.1, read on the forward strand.
GTCCCGTTTTCTTAGCGGCCAGCACGGTGAGTTCCCGAGCCACTTCGTCGAACGACGCGGGCAGCGTGATGACCACGTCTTGCTCATCGAGCGGATGCTCGGGGTGGGCATGATCCCACGCAGACTGCATCTGCGCGAGGTACCGCGACGAAGCGTCCACGGGTGATAATCGCGTCACGTCCGCATCACCATGCCACGGCAAAAATTCCGCAGTGCGATCGACGCCATCGTGCGACAACCAGCTCTTGGCCGAGGCCACTCGTCGGCCGGGGTGCCTCATTCCAGCGTCACGAGCGAAAATCCCGACGCAGTGTCCGGGAGACTCCGTTTGCCAAGGCAATTTCCAATCCCGCGAACTCGCTTCGTCACTCGTCAGTTCATAGTGGAACGACGGTAACGTCTCACGCGATTCGTACTGCCCCACATCGATCCACTGGTGAATCCGAAACGTCTCGACATGCCATGGCGACTGGAACGTATCGACAAAGCACAACGCCGAGTTCGTCGTCCCCAAATCGATACCGATGACATAGCGTGAGGGCTGCGGTTCGTCATCGGAAACGAGATTCGGTGACGTGCTCGATCGTCGCGGGTCAACAGTCATTCAGGGTGTCTCGACTCGTCGACAGCCGGGTCCGTGGTAAATGACCGCGTGAACGCCAATCACGACGAACGGGATATCAGGAGCTCGGAGCAGGCCGATTGGACGAGATAGGTTGGTAGATTCCATCGACAAGGTGGGCCCGGCGGGAACGGTAGTTTCGTTGCTTGTAGTGGGCCATGCCACTTGGCGATGACAACAACAATTGAATGGATTGGGTCTGCAGCACGGCCCAGCGGCGGAGTCGTTCTTCGCCCGATTCTTGTCGGGACAATCGATGGCGACGCAATCGATGGCGTTCGTGCTCGGCTCGGATTTCGGATTTTTGAACCCTGGAAATTCTGGGATGGGAAAACGGTCACGTCAACTCTCGCGAACATTGAACTCCATCTTCCACTGTTCGTCGCCGCGCGTCGCCTGGCACCATAACTCAAACATTCCCAATTCGGTCACGCGGCTCAAAAAACGCACGGGCACGTAGCTGGCATCGTCCGCATTTCCAGACGACAGGTTCAACTCGATCGGTTCGCTCTCGACGAGTTCATCGGGCGACCAGCGATCGAGACGAGTGCCAACTCGGTCGCTGGGACGCTGTGTCGACGAAAAAAAACGGAATCTTGCGGGATGACCGACGACGATGCCGACTTCCTCGTCGCTCACCGGCGTCTCGCTGCCCTCCTCCATGCCGCGCGGAGCGACACAGAGGGCACGCAAGGGACGTTGCATGCCGGGGATCGCGAGTCCGGCGGTTTCGATACCGACGTAGTAGGAACGCGCCGTGCCGCCACGAATGCGGATCCCTCCACGCCGCTTGGACCAACCGTAGTACGCCGCCCCAATCGCCACCGCCGTATCCAAGTCCGACGTTCCGCCGAGTACGGTCGGCTCGCTCGCGCACCAAGACGATATCGTTTTGCAAAGACGAGCGCGGATCGCCTCGCTGCGCAGCACTCCGCCATTGAACAACACATGCGTGGGCTGGCTCGGCACCGATTCATCACCGCCGCGGGTTGCTCCCTGGTCGGCCAAAAACGCGGCGATTTGCCGCGTGATTGCGGCATCGGCTTCATACGGCAAACCGATGTCTTGAAAGCCCGATGCCACCGATCGCTGCGGCCGATCCGTCGCTTGGCAGGCGGGAAAGAACCCATCGACGATCAACGCTTGGACTTCGTCTCGCGTCAACTCCGTCGAGATCGTGCCACCGATCAGCGCGCTACCGCGACCGAGGATCGAGACGGTCGACGTCTCAGGCCCATTTTCGTTTAGTAACGTCTCTTTGGCGGCTCGACAGGCGTGCCACAACGAAATGTTTTGCCACGGGTCGAGCGAATGACCGTGTTGCTGCAAGCGGGTCGCGACGAAGTGGGCAACCGCGAGATCCATGTTATCACCGCCCAGCAACAAGTGATTTCCGACCGCGAGTCGCTTCAAACTGACTTCGCCGTTCTCATCATCGAGACCCACGAGCGTCAAGTCCGTCGTACCACCGCCGACATCGACGACGAGCATCAAGTCGCCGTGTTCGAGGTCCCGCCGCCACGCTTCACCGCGAGCGGCAAGCCAGCGATAGACGGCTGCTTGGGGTTCCTCGAGCAACACAAAGTCCGCCGGGAATCCCGACGCAATCGCGGCTTCTCGGGTCAGCTCACGTGCTGCGGGATCGAAGGACGCGGGGACCGTCAAGACGACTTGTTGCTGTGCCAGCGGCGTATCAACGTGCGCGGCGTTCCAAGCACCCACCAGATGTTGCAAGAAAATCGTCGTGCAATCGACCGCCGACACCTTGCGCACCTCCGCGGGGGATTGCCAAGGCAGCGCCGTTTCACTCCGCCCGATGCGGCTGTGACATAGCCAACTCTTCGCCGCGACGACGACTCGCTGGGGATTCTCCGCCGCTTGCGATCGCGCATAAACACCCGCGATGCCGCATGCGGGATCACCCGTTAAATCAGGTAATCGAAGCGAGTCGACTTCACCGTCGCGAGGCAGATACAAGAACGATGGTAGTGCGTCGCGGGCTTCGATTTGGCTGGGGCCAACGAATTGCGGAATCGGCAACAATTTCAACGTCGGCACTTCACCTAACGCGAGCTCCGCATCGAGCGCGGTATAAGCCACCACGCTATTCGTGGTGCCAAGATCGATACCGATGGAGAAACGGGCTGTCATGGCAAAAGCAATTGAGGGTATCAAGGAACGGGCGGAAAAAAGTGTCCGACCCCTTTTGCCCAGCACAACAGGGGTCGGACACTTTTTTTCCACAAGACTGACTGGAAGTTCTAGTTGCGTTGAACTTGAACGGGAGCGATTACGTTGGCGTCATCGCTGGCCCCGGTCCAATGGGGAAGCTCGATGTGATCAATTTCCCAGCCATGATGCACGAGTTTGCCGCGCGTCCCGGAGCCCTCACCGATCCATTGGTACCGCGATGGACCGGCGGACGCGGGGACGTCAATCGTTGCCCCGTCGCCCGCAGCTTGGATCGGCTTGATCGTCATCACACGCTCGAGCGTTGCGGCGCACTGGGTCAAGCACGGCCGCGCCGCGGCTCCGATTTGAGCGTCGCTGTACGCGGCCAAATTCTCCTTCACCAAGTCAATCAAGCGAGCTTCTCGTTGCAGCGTCGATAGCAGTGTAATTGCTTCGCTACGTGACGCCGAGTTTAGTGCCAGCGCGGGCGGTTCGGGAAGCCTCGCGGGCGCCGTCGACGGCTCCGCATCGGTCGGGACCCCGTCCAGGACCGACTCGAGCCGACCGGCCGCTTCGCGGTCAAATAGTGCGGCGAAGAAGACGCGAAACGCGGTTCCCAGTGCCATGCGAATCCTCGAGATGTGCGAACTTTGAATTAAAAAGGGAAGATGAAAGCTCTCAGCTTGGCAGAGTCGGCACGCGCGTCAACGGGACTCGGCCAAGTCGTCTACAATCGCCGGCACTTCATTCGCATTTCTCGGAGCTAGCGCATGTCGCGTCGACTGACCCACTGCATCATCGTCAGTCCCGCCCGCCTCGCCTCGACTCGGTTGCCGGAGAAATTACTGCTGCAAGCGGGTGGGAAATCGGTCCTTCAGCACACTTACGAATCGGCTCAGCGTGCGACGTGCGCCGATCAGGTGATCGTGGCCGTGGATGATCCGCGATTGGCGGCGGAGGTCGATCGTTTTGGCGGTCAAGCACGGTTGACCAGTCCGGCTTGCGAGAGCGGCACCGATCGCTTGGCCGAGATCGCGTCGCAAATGCCGGATGTGGAGATCTTCGTCAACGTCCAAGGCGACGAACCGGAGATCGATCCCGCCGCGATCGATCTCGTCACCACGACACTCATCGAGAACCCGGATGCGGACATCGCGACCGTCGCTCGTCCGATTCGCGATCTGGAAACACTGGCCGACCCCAGCCGCGTGAAGATCGCCTTGGGGCTCGCGGGCGCCCACGACTGCGGCACGGCTTTGTACTTCAGCCGCAGTGTGATTCCGCACGTTCGCGGCGGTGTCACGGAGTCGATCCTGGCTGCGGAGCCACCGGTGTTCTGGCACCACTTGGGACTTTACGCCTACCGCCGCAGTTGCCTCGAATGGTTCGCGTCGCAGCCGCCAAGTCCGCTGGAAAAACTGGAGAGACTCGAACAATTGCGGGCCCTCGAAGCCGGCAAACGCATCGTCGTCGCCCGCGTCGACCAAGCCACGCCCGGCATCGACACGCTCGATGATTTCCGCGCCTTCGTCAAACGCGTCGAAAACCGCTAGGCACGGCTTCATCGACACGACCAGCGCAGGCGATCCGCTAGGGCTTCAAATCGCTCTCGTGAAATTGGCCGCCGCAACGGGGACTGGAATCGCGTCGACCCGCGTGTATCAAGAGTCGCCACGCAAAATGCAGAGCGGACCTGGACGCTCTCCATCGCCTCGAACCAATCGCGATCGCCTAAAAAAACATGCTCGCATAGTGTTGAAGGATCGCTTTCGAGCGCAGCGTGCCGACTAAAACTCGAAAAAACGATGCGAATCGTTACAACCGGATGTCGACAGCACCTTGTAGCGAAGAAACTGCGGCACTCTTTGTAGAAACCCGGGCGTCTTCGAAGCTCAGTGACCTAGCATTGAAATTGACTTGTCTACTCATCGTCAATCAATGCAATGAAATCTCGTGACGTGTTTGTTTGACACCGAAGAACGATATAACTCATTCGCTCTGAGGGACATGGTGTTCAAAAGAATCTGAAAAAGCGTTGCAAATCAAGTCTGGCTTTTCAATTCACCATTTTCCGTCGATCGATCACACCCTAAAGAGTACTCGCTATGTGCTGGCCAGAAATTTTTAGCAGTTGCCTCGCGACGGTCGCGGCCTGCATCACGCTGGGTCTCTCAACAACCAAATCAGCAGCTGCTGAACCATGGGTAAAAGTCGAAGAGGATTGGGTGCTTCGCTTAAATGAGCCCGATAGCGAAACGAACTCGCCTCAGCTCACGGTTTACCTGACTCCGAACTCGAACGAACCACTAAGTTATTTTCAGGTTCAGCTGAATCATGCGGCCGATCGTGACTTTCTTGGTGGCGGATTCCGAGTCGCAGCGATCTCTAATGATGTGAGTGTAGATCAAGCATTGAGTAGCACACGGGCTGCGTTCACAAAAGACGGTGATGAAATCCGTTGGACCAGCGTCATGGTAGTGACTGACACCGAAATACTCTTTGCCATCAAGAATGGAACATCGCAGGCATGGGGCGATTTTGGCGGACCTGACTATCTCGTGCGAATGAATGCCGACCAGACTAACGACTTCAGTCAGTACGCACCCCAGTTCTCGATCAATAACCTCGATATTGGACTCGGACGTAACCGAGTGCAATCGCTGAAACTGCAACGAGTCCGAGCGTTTCGCGAAGACGGTACTTACGAATCCTTCGAATTAGACTTAGACGCATTCTAACGAAGTACGTCCACTTCTAACGAAGTAGGTCCACAACGCATCCTTCGGATGATGAGTAAAGTCCGCATCACTCTCTTGTCGCTACACCCACTCTCTTGTCGCTACACCCACTCCCTTGCATTCGCGGTCTTCCAATGAGTTCGATACAAATAATTAGAAAATGGACAACCTCCCATGAAGCCCTGGTCGATCGCAATTTGCGATGTCGTCGGCTTTCTCGCACTCGTCGAGGTGCTGCCGCCGCCTTCGGAGTTTTCTTGACGGGAGTCTTGGTAATTATGCTGAGCTTGACCGTCGATTTGTCCCACATTCACAATTCTCATGCGGAGCTTAAAAGAACCAGCGACTCGGCAGCGCTCGCGGCATGCTGGGAGCTTTTCGATACGAAAGTCAATCGAGTCTCGGCAAGTCAAATCCCCAGTCAAGTCCTACAGACGGCAGAAAGCTTTTCGCAAAAGAATCTCGTTGCGAATGAGTCACCTCATCTTTCAAGTGAAGATGTCGTTTTTGGAAAATATAACTTTTCCAGTCAGCTGTTTGACACTTCGAACGCTGCGGATGCGAATGCGATACGTATCGATGCGCACCGTCAATCCTATCGAAATGGTCAAGTGAGCTTGTTTTTTGGCAGTGTCCTGGGACGCGCCAGCCAGCCCATGTCGGTATCGTCAACGGCTGCCTTGATCGGCAATATTGGAGGTTTTAATGTGCCGGAGACATCTTCGGAGTCACTCGACATCCTGCCGTTTGCATTGGACGTTCAAACCTGGGAAGCAGTCCTCAGGGGCGAAACTGGAGATTCCTATTCGTGGACTGCGAATGGCGTGGAGACTGGAACCGACGGACTACACGAGTGCAATTTGTACCCTCAAGGAACGGGTTCTCCGGGTAACCGAGGTACGGTTGACATCGGCTCCGCCAACAATAGCACCAATGACATCGCTCGCCAGATTGTTCACGGCATCTCTCGCGAAGACATGCTCGCTTTGAACGGTCCGCTAGAGTTTGATTCCCAGGGAAAGCTGCGGCTCAATGGCGACACGGGAATCAGCGCGGGCGTGAAGGACGAATTGGCATCGATCATCGGACAAAAGCGGATCATTCCAATTTTCCAATCCGTTAGCGGCAACGGAAATAATGCGATGTACACGATTGTTAAGTTCGCCGGCGTACGGATTCTACGCGTCCGGTTAACGGGAGCCATGAACCAGAAACACCTGACCATTCAACCGGCGCCCATTGTAGCACGCAACGTAAAACTCACGTCGAACGCCACGCAAATAAGCGACTACGTTTTTTCGCCAGCGATGTTAGTTAAGTAATTATCAGTATCATTTGGATTGAAACCATGAATTTGTTCCCTAATGGCTCGTTGAGCGGAATAAACCGCCGGCGTGCCACAGCGATGCGGCGAAGACAGCGAATCGGTGCGGCCGCGG
>JBBSJZ010000092.1:0-14326 GCA_038256795.1 Pirellulales bacterium
CGACGCTCGGTTTCGGCCATCAAGGCGTCTTCTTCGGCTTCGGTCGCCGCGACATACGTGACGCTGAAACGCAAGTAGGCACCGGCGTCGTCCCAGGGCACGGTGACGATGCCGAGCTCTTCGATCAAGTAGCGAGTCGCCTCTTCGGCATTCGCAAACGTCTGGCCCGATGCCGTACCACGCGGTGACTTGGTGTACAAGAAATACGAACCACCGGGCATTTGGCAATCGAAGCCGCAACGGCGCAGCATCGCCACGATTTTTTCGGAGCGGCGACGGTACTTGGCATTGATGCGAGTGGGAATCGAGTCATCGTCGAGCGCCGCCGCTGCTGCCTTTTGCGTCGCCATGAACTGGCCGCTATCGCTGTTGTCCTTGACGTCCGCGAGCGCCGCGACGATGCGTTCGTGGCCGCACACCCACCCCATTCGCCAGCCGATCATGTCGTAGCCCTTGCTCATCGAGTGGACTTCGATGCCCACATCGATCGCTCCGGGAGTTTCCAGGAAGCTGCGAGGTTTCCCGTCGAAGGTTAGCATGATGTGCGCAGCGTCTTGCACGACGATGAATTCTTTTTCCTTGGCCAGTGCCACGACTTTTTCGTAGAACTCCGGCGTCGCGTTGCGGCCGGTGGGCGAGTTCGGATAATTGATCACCAGCATCTTGGCGCGGCGATAGATCTCATCAGGGACACTATCCAAGTCCGGCAAGAAATGGTTCTCGGCCAACAACGGCAACTTGTGGACTTCGCCGCCGTAGTAACGGGTGTGCGTCCCCGCCACCGGATAACCGGGCACGGTCATGAGCGTCACGTCACCGGGGTTGATGAAGCATGCGGGCAGCATCGCATAGGCCGGTTTGCTACCGATGCAGTGATTGATTTGCTTCGTCGGATCGAGCTTGACGCCGAAGTGCCGCTGCATGAACCGTGCGGCCGCCTCCTTGAACTCGATCACGCCGTTGTCGGCATACCCACGGTTCTCCGGTAAATTGATCTCATCCGCCATGCGAGCTCGGACTTTGGCATCGGCCATGGCGTCGTTTTCGCCGATCCCGAAATCGAGTAGCTTGCGATCGGGATGCTCGGCGAGCGCTCGTCGCTTGGCTCGTTTGATCTTCTCAAATTTGTAGATTTCCGTGCCCTTGCCATAACCGACCCCGCCAATGCGATCAGCAAACAATTTCTGGAAGTAGGGGTCTGCGGCTACGGGCGAATCGGTGGCGATGCTCATCGGTACTGGTGGCAATACGAGGGACGGTGGAGGTGAAGGGGACGCGTCGAGCCTGTAGCGTAGATCGACGCAGCGGGGACCGACAAGGGACCCCACGCCCCAAAAGCTGCCCGATCGCCGCTATCTCATTCGCTGGTACAATGCGTGTGTTCGTTCCATCCCATCCACTCGACGCGATTTGACGCACCGATGACCACGCCCGCCGATATCGATCCGATGCGCGCCCAGTACGAAGAACTGGCGGAGTTGGCGGGATCGCTCGCGCACGAGATCAAGAATCCGTTGTCGGTCATTCACATGAATATCGATCTATTGAGCGAGGATATCGCCGAGATCGATTCGCCGGTGACGCGCCGATCACTGAATCGCATCAACATCGTTCGCAGTCAATGTGAACGGATGGAGGCACTGCTCCGTGACTTTCTGAAATACGCTCGGCTTCGCGATATCGACCTGCTTCCCGGAAGCTTGAACGACCAGATTGAACAGGTCTTGCGGGCGTATCAAGCCCAAGCCGACGCCGCCGATATCGACATCGAAAAGTACCTCGACCCCGACTTGCCTGCGATCCTGCTGCACAGCGATTCGTTGCAGGCGGCGCTGATGAATTTAGTCAAGAATGCGCTCGAAGCGATGGACCGTGGGGGCCAACTTTGGGCGCGGACCTACACCACGCGCGGCGGCATCGCCCTCGATCTGATCGATACCGGTTGCGGGGTCGACGACACCACCGTGCTGCACATGTTCGAGCCGTTCTACAGCACCAAGGAAGAGGGCTCCGGACTCGGCTTACCGACAGCCCGCAAAATCATCGAAGCCCACGGCGGCCGCATCAGTGTCCAAAGCGACGTCGGCCGTGGCACCAAATTCACCCTCGAATTCCCCGTCCCAGCTCGACTGCGATGATCCGCCGCCCGCGAGAGCGGGCTTGGAAAGGAATGCTGCGAGCACGACCCTTTCATGCCACTAGCGAATCAGGATCGTTCGTCATGCAAGCGGTTCGCCAAGTATTTTTCTGAACTGAAGAGCTTTGTAGGCTCGCCCAAATGGCAAACAGCCTAGAACGGAGCCAACGAGCGTGGCGACGTAGAACGTCTTCATGGTTTGGTCCTCATTTGAATGGGTGGAATCAAGAAACCGCGAGGGAATGGTAAAGACCCTCGCGGCGTGGGTTGGCGTCGGCTATTTGCATTTACGCGTTGGTGAACCGCCCTGACCAATCGTTACTGCGCGCTGTCTTCTTGAATCGGGCGTCGTCGCCCTTGGCGATGTCGCGGAGGATCGCGGCGTACAGGGTCGCGTCGGGCGTCTTGCCGCCTGGCGATGTCCAAAGGCCCTTGTCGGCCATGGCCGTTACCAGGTCTTTGCAAGACATGGGTTGGCGGTCTTTTTCAAAATGGTCAAGGCCGCGTCGATCTGCGACATCGCTCGCAAAATGGGGACGCTGGAAACGCAAGCGCTTCGAGTTCTGTCCGGCCGCGACGAGTAACCGATTCCCGACGAGAGCGACATCGGCAAGATCGTTTATACCTATCACGCAGGGCGTGGCGAACCGGACGCGGGGGAGTACGAAGATGTGCCCGGCTACTGCAAGGCGAGCAAGCTCGACGAAATCGAAAAACACGGCTACGTGCTGACACCGGGCCGTTACGTCGGCGTGACCGAGGTGCAAGACGACGGCATCCCGCTGGCCGACAAGATGGCGGTTTTGACCAAGGAGCTTTCAACGTGCTTGGCCGAATCAGATTCGCTGCAGGCCGAGATCCGCCAAAACCTCGCCAGCCTTGGATTCCCGCTCGACGACGTTCCCGCTACCGGCCAGTCCGCAGGGCGGGCCGATGAGTGAGTTGATCCCCAGCCCCTCCGAGGGCGATTTCCTGTTCTATCGGACCGGGGACGGGAACACACACGGACGCCTGTTAGTGGACGGCCAGACGGTTTGAATGCCGCAGGCTGAAGTTGCCCTGCTATTCGGTTCCTCGAAGCAAACATTGGCCAACACATCCGCAACATCCTGTCAGAAAACGAGTTGCGAGACGATTCAGTTATAAAGAATTACTTTACAACTACGCCACCATCATCGACTACGACAAAGACGCCGAGATCACTCAAACGTTCTTCGCGACCGTGCAAAGCAAATTCGAATGGGCGATCACCGGGATGACCGCGCCGGAGATCATCAAATCGCGAGCCGAGGCAACCGAGCGGCACATGGGATTGAAAACGTGGAAGAACGCGCCCGACGGCAAAATCCGTCGTGCCGACGTGACCGTCGCCAAAAACTACTTGAGCGAAGACGAGCTCCGCGAACTGAATCGCTTCGTCACGATGTACCTCGATTATGCTGAGGACCAGGCGAACCGAAAAAAGACAATGACGATGGTCCAGTGGATCAGCAAACTCGATGCGTTCCTGGAGTTCAACGAACGTCCGCAACTGCAAAACGCCGGCTAGGTTCGCCGCACCGTGGCCCACCGTTAAACACGGCGTTACAACCGGCCATCGCCACGGTGGTGATCGCGTGCGGGGCGAAGCCCGCCTTGGCAAAGTGTTTCCATCCTTCGATCGCGATCCAAACCGCTGGGGCCTGCGCCCGCGTTTTGGACGCTTCGATCTCGTTCGGCAACGTATCCGTCGCGTTGGTCATGCTGTTTGAATCCATTCGAGAAAACAGTCGCCCTCCCTTGCAGAAGTACAGTTCGTTCATTTCCCCAGTTACCTGGATCATCGAATCAATGCGATGCAAGTTTGCCAAGCCAGCGAACCAGACAGCCGCCCACCGACCCATAATCGGTTGCTGACTTTCGGTGCTCTCGCGACGAGTCGTCTCTGGTAAACTCAGCGTTTGCGAGTCACCCGTCCTGGATTCAATACCAACTCTGACATCGTGCGGTGGCAAAGTCCAACGCACGATTGATGCAAGATTCAGACGATCGGCTCAACCAGCACAAATTCGGATTACCCGCCTCCATAGATTCACAGGACTTGATGTGTCGAAATACCAACCGGTGGGCGATCGCTTTAAACGAGCGTTGCTGCTGACGTGCTGCTTCGCCGCAGCATTGCCCAGCGCGGTCGCCGACGCGCCGCCCAATGTCGTACTGATTTTCATGGATGATATGGGCTATGCCGATATCGGCCCCTTCGCCGAGACCGCGTATCCGACGGACAATCTTGATCGGATGGCGCGCGAGGGACGCAAGTTCACGGACTTTGTGGTCTCGTCAGCCGTGTGTTCCGCTTCACGAGCGGCATTGATGACGGGATGCTACCATCGCCGCGTCGGGATCTCGGGCGCGCTCGGGCCGGCATCGGAGATCGGAATTCATGCCGACGAAACGACACTCGCGGAGCTGTGCAAAACCCGCGGCTACGCGACCGCTATCTTCGGAAAATGGCACCTCGGTCATCATCCCAAGTTCTTGCCAACCAACCACGGCTTCGATAGCTACTACGGGTTGCCGTACAGCAACGATATGTGGCCGCTGCATCCCGACAATCTCGCTCGCAAAGCAAAGAACCCAACCGCATCGGGACCATGGCCACCGCTACCTCTGATCGAAGGGACGACCATCGTCAATGCGGATGTGCAGCCGAGCGATCAACAATTGCTGACCAAAACATTGACGGAGAAGGCCGTCGAATTCATTCGCACAAACGCGGAGCGGCCGTTCTTTTTGTACCTGCCGCATCCGATGGTTCACGTTCCGCTGTATGCATCGCGAGAGTTTCAAGGCAAGAGCGGTGCGGGTGAGTTTGGTGATGTGATGATGGAAGTTGATTGGTCCGTGGGCCAGATTCTCGATTGCCTTGATGAGGTTGGCCAAGCTGAAAACACGCTGGTGATCTTCACGAGCGACAATGGTCCATGGCTGTCCTACGGCGATCACGCGGGCAGTGCTCAACCGCTTCGCGAGGGCAAGGGCACGATGTTTGAAGGTGGAATTCGCGAGCCGACGCTGATGCGTTGGAAAGGCAAGATTCCGGCGGGGACGGAGTGCAACCGACTGGCGTCTACCCTGGATATTCTGCCCACGGTAGCGGCGCTGATCGGTGCGAAATTGCCAACGCACGCGATCGATGGGCTCGATATCCGTTCGCTGATGTTTGAGGCCGACGCGCCGTCGCCTCGCGACTACTTTTACTGCTACTACGGCGGTGGTGAACTGCAAGCGATTCGCAACGAGCGATTCAAACTGACGTTTCCGCACCAGTACCGGACGCTTGACGGTAACGCGGGTGGTCGCGGCGGAACGCCCCTGGGTTATTCGATGACAAAAATCGGGCAAGTGCTGTTTGATCTCGACGACGACGTCGCCGAGACCACCGATGTTTCCGCTCAGCATCCAGGCGTGGTCGAAGAGTTGCTCGCGGCGGCGGAAGTCGCCCGAGCGGACCTCGGCGACAAACTCACAAGACGCGCTGGCAACGGCGGCCGTCAACCAGGACGCTTGGCACCGGGTGACGCCAGACTTTCGCAGTGAACAGGCCCGCGGCCCCCGAGCACCAACATCGATCCGAGGTCCCGCAGGCGATCGGCGACCGCGGGGAGTTGCCTTGCAGCTTGTCGATGATCAAGAATAGTCCTAGCCGGTGCGAGATTGTATCGACGCGTTCCCTCAATGGTGCAGCGAAGACATCGGCGTTTGATCCGCTCAACCTTCATCTTTCGAGACCCATGGATATTGATTCGATTCCTTACGATAGTTTCTTGCTGGTATCATTCGGCGGGCCGGAGGGTCCCGAAGATGTGATGCCGTTTCTTGAAAACGTGTTGCGAGGCAAGAATGTGCCTCGTGAGCGGATGCTGGAGGTCGCCGAACACTACCAGCACTTCGGCGGGGTGAGTCCGATCAACGCCCAGAATCGTGCACTGCTCGCGGCGATCCAGGAGGAGTTCCAGTCCTCGGGAATCGAACTACCCGTGTATTGGGGCAATCGAAATTGGAGTCCGATGTTCGCCGATACCCTCCGCCAGATGCGAGACGACGGATGCAAGCGGACGCTCGCGTTTTTTACCAGCATGTTTAGCTGCTACAGCGGTTGCCGCCAGTATCGCGAGAATATCATTGCGGCCCGCGAGGAAGTGGGCGCGGATGCTCCGGTCGTCGACAAGCTGAGAATGGGTTTCAACCACCCCGGCTTCATCGGCGCGATGAGCGAGAGTGTCCGCAGCGCGCTCGCCGAACTTGGCGAAGCGACGCCCAAGCAAACGGTGCTATTCACGGCGCATAGCATTCCGATGTCGATGGCCGACAACTGTGATTACGTGGCTCAACTCAATGATGCTTGCGGCTTGGTGGCTGAGGCCAGCGGAGCTCGGTCATGGCAACTCGTTTACCAAAGCCGAAGCGGCCCACCTCAGCAGCCTTGGCTCGAGCCGGATGTCTGTGACACGATTCAAAAGTTGCATGACGACGGAAACGTTGACTCCATCGTCGTCGCGCCCATCGGTTTTGTGAGCGATCACATGGAAGTGATGTACGATTTGGATGAAGAAGCGGCGCAAGCTTGTGCCAAGTTCGGCATCCCGATGTCGCGTGCTGCCACCGCCGGAACGAACCCCAAGTTCGTGGGCATGATCCGAGATTTGGTGCGTGAGCGAATCACGCAAGCGAGCGACCGGAGTTCCCTCGGTTCGCTCGGACCTTGGCATGATGTGTGCCCCGTCGATTGCTGCCTTTACACACCCTCACGACCCGCGGCCCGCCCGGCCCGCCCGGCGATCGCCCCCACTTGACGCTCAGCGTCCATCGCGACGATGACGGTAGGGGTTGAACAACAGATAGTTGAGGTGTCGGTACAGATCACTCGTGCTGAGTAGATCCGCGTGCTTGCCTTCGCCGGCGAGCCGCGAACCGTTGAGCAGGACGACGCGGTCGGCGCTGCGGAGCGATTGCAATCGGCGGGGAAGCATGATCACGAGGGTTCCCGCCGCGACGAGTTTTTGCAGTGCCGCCAAGCAAGGATCTTCGGTAATGTGCTCGGAAGTCGCGGGTGGCTCAAGGGCGAGGACGATCGGTGGGCGGTGCAGCACGGCGCGTGCCACGGCCATCGCATACGTCGTCTCGCTCGGCAGCGTCATGCTATCCGCCGTGAGAATCGTGTTGAGCCCCTCCGGCAAACGCTGCAAACGCTCATACGCACCGACCTGTTCGAGCACTTCGACAATGTCGGTGTTGGTAATCCGTGAATCACCACCCTGGATGTTCTCCAGGACGCTACCATCCCAAATCGGGCCCGACGGCTCGATCCACATCACATTGCGAGCGAGAGCTTGCGGATGGACTTCGAGTAGCTTGATGCCGTCAATCAGCACGCCGCCTTCCATGGGGCGGCCGAATCCCATGAGCAACTCGGCGAGCGCTCGCGTCGAGACCGTCTCGGTGCCGAGCAACGCGACCATCGTGCCTCGGGATAACTTCAGACTCAGGTTTTGCAGAATCGGATTTTCGGCGGAGTCGCCAAGTGTGACGCCACGGATTTCAACGCTATCGCGAAGCCCCGCGAGACCGACTCGCTGCTCACTCGGGGCGAGATCTTCGCTACGACGCAAGTATTGGTAAACGGCGTCGCTCGCTTGGCCGGCGCGATTCAACTGGGACGCGAGACTGAGTAGCCGGCCAGCCGAGATGACGGCGGCGGTGAGCGACAAACCCAAGACGAGGGCCGCAGGAACCGAGAGGCCCTTCTCAACGCCGAACAAATTCACGCCCAATCCCATCACCATGACAGCGATGGCCGCAGAAGAAGCGAGAAACAACAACGGCCAGATGCGACCGTTCTGGTGGTCCTCGCTCGTGAGTCGACGAAACAGTAAGTCGAGCTCAACCCCGAACGAACGATCCGCCAGGCCTTCGGATTGGAGCCTCGCGAGTAACGGCGCTTGGCCGACGAGCTCAGCCATGCGGCGGCGAGTTCGGGGTACCTCCCACTGCACCAGATCCTCTTCGTCCGTATCGTGGAGCCAGCGATAAAGTTGCCATAGCAACACGCAACTGACGACCGCCAACAACGCCAGCCACACGTTGACCAGCAGTGCAACGGAGAGGCAACCGGCGAGCATGATCGCGCTACGTGGGATGCTGCGAAACCAAAGCGATAATCCCGCCTGCAACTTGGGGAAATCTTCGCTGATCAATTTATCCGCGCGAACGTACTGAGCCGCTGCGCCCTCGAGTTCCGCACGGCGAACACTTTGGCTGAGCACTCGCGTGTGCAACGAACGGACGATTCGACGAGCCCTCGCATCCGCGGCGCGACGATGCAACCAGACTCCGAGGCAGAAGACGGCTGACACGGCGAGCGAAATCATCACGAGTTCCGCAAGCTGGATCAGTGGCGGTTGGCGAATGAATCGCTCGCCAACGGGGACGTTAAGATTGGTCCCGAGTCGCACCGTGCTGCTCGCGAGGCCCTGGTCCTTGGAATCCAAGACCGATGCGATGAGGCCGACGAGCACCACGAGAACTGGGATCAACAATCCGGAGATCGCGGCCCATACGGTGCTTAGGATCGAACCGTGCGACTCCGCTTCGCGACGTGGTTCCGATAGGGTGCTGAGTCGATTCAAGCTTCGATGCTCCGATGATGCACGTTGAGGCCACTAGTAAAAATCGGCCACTTCAACGAAGAGCCGACCTTGCGAATGACCATCATCGCAGCATCGCACGCGAATCCGCTTACGCGAGATCACGATCCTCGAAAAGTAGCATCGCGAGCATCCAGACCGCGATGACGAAACATACAAGATAATTGAAAGCACCGGCGAGGTAGATCAGGGGGATCGGATTTCCGGCATCGACGGCACTTTGAACATTAAAAACATTCAAATTCGGGACAATGACGGCGATCAACTTGCCTACAAACCCTACCAGTTCGTTGTTGCCCTCGGTCGACGCCACCAGCGGCGATGTCAAATTACCAATCACGTAGACCACGAAACAGGTGATGAAATTCGCCAGCAGTGGCAATCGTGTCGCCAGCGCCACGGCGATCGCGCCCACGGCCATCGTTTCCATGAAATACAAACCCAGCACCGGGATCGTCGTCATGATCTCTTCATGACCTTCCTGCCACATCGGGGTCGCCTTGCTGGTCTCGCGGGCATCGTAAATGGGCTTGTAGCTCATCACGACGAGAAGCACCGTGGCGATGATCACGAACAGCACCAACACCGCCAGCATGATCCCGGCGTACTTGCCCAGCACGAACGATCGACGACTCACCGGTTTGCTGAGTACCGTCAATGCCGTCCGCCCTTCGATCTCGTCACTCACCGTCGTTCCCGCACTCCAAACCGCTTGCAGCATGCCGAGTACCATGATCAGCGTGACGCCACTGTCCTTGAGCAAACGAATATCGTCACCAAGTGTATTGAACGGATAGATACCGAATAGCAGCACTCCGAACAAACCGATCCCGAGCAATAGCAAGTAGAGCGGCTGGGCCATTTCATTCTTGGCGGTCGATAGCGCGAGTGCCCAGACTCGCGGTGCGGCTTGGCGGAATGCCATCAACGAGGTCATCATGAAGAAGAACACTGCCGCAGTGCTAATGATCGAACTGGCTTGCGGCACCTGCGGCAACGTCTTGAACGTGAACACCACCCGCGCCGGGTCAATCTCGAGATTGCTGATGTGCAGCTTGCTGGAATCCGCCGGGATCGGTGGTGCGTCGCGGTTCTCGTACTTGTAGTTGAGCGCGTCGCCAGCGTTCACGCGAAAGGGTACTCGCGTCAGCTTCTCGCGATCCGCAGTGTCCGCGAGCAACACCGTGCGATCACTCCGGATCGTCAACTCCCCAATGCTGCGCAAGTTGTATTGCAATTTTGCAGGCAAGAGCGGCGCTTCGCTCTGGTCCACATCGGCGGGGGTTCCCGGGATGTCGACAATCTCGACCCGCGTTCCATCACCAATCAAATTGACGGACGAAATTGACTCGAGGATTGCGGGATAATCCGTCACGATCGGCGTCGAGGCCAACCCGAGCACCGCGAAGGCAGCGGCAGTCGAAAGTAAGTAAGGCGTGACACCTTCGCCGAGCATCGCGAACCACTCCGCCCGCGTGCGATGCCACATTCCGTACACGACTCCGAAACCAGCGACCAAACCGATCGCCACGAGCGGCATGTAAAGAGTGCCGCTGTGTGGCACATCCTGGGGCACATACAGCACGCAAAGCGCGATCGCCAGAATCGCTCCGACCACG
The DNA here is from genome assembly GCA_038256795.1 of Pirellulales bacterium. Classification (GTDB taxonomy): domain Bacteria; phylum Planctomycetota; class Planctomycetia; order Pirellulales; family Pirellulaceae; genus JBBSJZ01. Next base: position 10,443 of record JBBSJZ010000092.1, read on the forward strand.
AGCGAAGCCGTCACGCCACGATGAGAGTCGTCCGCGAGGCGACCCAGTGGCGGCACAAACGACAACAACGCCAGCACCCCGTAAACGGCCACCGTCACCAACGCTCCGAGCAATAACCCGACGGAGATGACCCAGATGGGAGTCAACCAAACGGGCAGCCAAGTCATCACCTGGCCGAGCACGAGGCCGTCGGAGGGTAGCAGGCCACCCGCGATATTTCCGATGCTATCCAATGCGTTCATCTACGTCGATTCTTGAAGATAATGCCGATTCGTTGCAATAATTCCAGCCTGGAGCGCGGCCGGGGCCGCAGCAGCGGATTGCTACGCAGCGACTCCGAGAATGGTTTGCTATCGGGCGAAAAGCAATGCCCGAATCTAACCCAGAGGCGTTGCGTATTGAGCCAATTGGATGCGGATCGCGTCCGGAATCGGGGCCTTTTCCAAATCACCCGCAGCACTCAACCGGCAAGCGACGGCGGTCAAGTGGCCCACCGCAACGCATCTTGGCGGATCACCACGGCCGTCGACTTCGGTCGAAGCCTGGGTAATGGTGAAGCGGTACTGGATGCTGCTCGAGCCGATTTTGACGACATCGACATCGATCTGGAGCGTGTCTTCGAAGCGGGCAGCGGACTTATAGTCACAGCTTGCCGCGACGCGTGGCCACGTTAGGGAGGAATGCCCGTCGTGCCCGCGGGGCAGAATCGCAATGCCGAGGGAGCGGAGCAACTCGTGTTCGGCAGCCTCCATCATCGGAAAGAATGCCGAAAAATGGACGATCCCGGCCGCGTCGGTGTCACGAAACTCGACGCGGCGATGGGTCGTAAATGGCATGTTGCGGTGGCGAAAGCTCGGGCGGATTTATTCGCCGACGTATGGCATCAGCGCCATGAAACGGGCTCGCTTCACCGCAGCCGTGACGGCGTGCTGGCTGGCAGCGGTGCAACCGCTCTTGCGGCGACCGACAATCTTGCCGTGGCGATTCACCATCTTCTTGAGCAGCTCGATGTCTTTGTAATCGACATACATCGGCCGCGGACGGTGGCCATCAACGAAGATCGGATCCTTCTTTTTGGTACGAGATCGTACCCGCGATCGTTTGCGGGCGCGACTGCGGGTGCTCATCGGACGCGGGGGCATGGGGGACTCTAAGGAAAACCGAGGGTCTGTGAATTGAATGGCTCGAGAGTATGCCGACACGGAAGCCAGTTGGCAAGCCCGAAAGCGATTGATTTGCCCTTTCGTTTTAGGCAAACCTTTGCCATATTTCTAAATCGCGGGATTAGGGCAATTTATCGGGCACGCCGATTGCTCGCCGCGAACCACCCGCAACGTGTCGGTTTTTCCTGAATACGTCGTGGTGATGAATCCATTTGATCGAGCTGCACAGCTCGAGCGTCAGCGTTTTAGGTAAATCTAGTATGAGTCTTGCAAACACCAGAAACATCGGCATCAGCGCCCACATCGACTCGGGCAAAACCACGCTGAGCGAACGGATTCTGTTTTATACCGGTCGAATTCATAAGATCGAGGAAGTAAAAGGTGGTGGCGACGGCGCGACCATGGACCATATGGAACTCGAGAAGGAACGCGGGATCACGATCACCAGCGCCGCCACGAGTGTCGAATGGATCAACAAGCAACTCGATACGAATTTCAAGATCAATTTGATCGACACCCCCGGGCACGTCGACTTCACGGTCGAAGTCGAGCGTTCGCTCCGCGTGCTCGATGCCGCCGTGCTCGTGCTCTGCAGTGTCGGTGGCGTGCAAAGCCAATCGATCACCGTCGACCGGCAAATGAAACGGTATCAAATTCCACGACTTGCGTTCATCAACAAGATGGACCGCACTGGTGCCAACCCGACACGCGTCGTTAAGCAAGTCCGTGAAAAACTCGGCGCCGACGCGTTCTTGATGCAGATTCCGATCGGCATCGAAGATAATTTCCGCGGCGTTGTCGACCTGATCGAAATGAAGGCCCTCAACTTCGAAGGCAACGACGGCGAAATCGTGGTCGAATCCGCGATCCCCGCGGACCTGCAGGACGAGGCCGAAGAGGCTCGCTCGGCCATGCTCGAGGCATTGTCGATGTACAGCGATGCGATGATGGAACTCATGCTCAGCGAAGAAGAAGTTCCCAATGAATTGATCTACAAGGTCACCCGCGATGCCGTGCTCGCCGGGGCAACGCCAGTTTATCTCGGCAGCGCGTTCAAGGACAAAGGCGTCCAGCCACTGCTTGACGCGGTCACGCGTTATCTACCCAGCCCGCTCGATCGCGAAGTCCGGGGCAAGGATCCGAAGGACGAAACTCGCAAGGTCGAGTTGATGCCGGATGCCGACAAGCCGTTCGTCGGGATGGCTTTCAAAATCGTTGAAGATCCCTTCGGTCAACTCACCTTCATGCGGATTTACCAGGGCAAAGTTGCCAAGGGCGAGACCTACGTCAACCAAAGAACCGGACGTAAGGAGCGATTCAGCCGCGTCGTGCGAATGCATGCCAATAAGCGAGAAGAAATCGACGGTGCCTCGGCTGGCGATATCGTCGCCATCATGGGGATCGATTCGGCCAGTGGTGATACCTACGCTGCGGAACGCGATTACGCGACCCTCGAATCCATGTTCATCGCTGAGCCCGTGATCAAGGTTTCCGTCAGCCCGGCGAGCCGGGCCGACGCCGACAAGATGGGCAAGGCGCTGCAGCGATTCCGCAAAGAGGATCCGACCTTCCGCGTCGTCACCGACGAGGAAACGAACGAAATCCTCATCAGCGGCATGGGCGAATTGCACTTGGACGTCTATGTCGAGCGGATGCGCCGCGAGTACGGCGTCGAAGTCACCGTCGGTGCACCGAAGGTGAGTTATCGCGAGAGCCCAACTAAGACAGTCGAATTCGACTACAAGCACAAGAAACAATCCGGCGGTTCGGGCCAGTTCGCTCATATCAAGGGCACCCTTTCCCCGATCGAGAATGCCAGCGAAGACAGTTTCGAATTTATCGAAAAAGTCGTCGGCGGTCGTATTCCGAAGCAATTCATCGCGCCGGTGGAGAAGGGCTTCCGAGACAGTCTCGGTAAGGGACCGGTTGCCGAATTCCCCGTCGTGGGAACTCGAATCGAGTTGATCGACGGCAGTTATCACGACGTCGACTCCAGTGAACGAGCGTTCTATATCTGCGCCCAAGGTTGTTTCCGCGAGTACTTCAAGCAAGCATCTCCGGTATTGCTCGAACCAATCATGAACGTCGAAATCGAGTGCCCCGAGTCGTACCAGGGAACCGTCGTCGGTGACGTCATCACCCGCCGGGGACTGATCACGAACACGGACATCAACGAAGGGTTGAGCATCATCAAAGCGGAAGTGCCGCTCGCGGAAACCTTCGGTTACGCTACGGATCTCCGCAGCATGACTCAGGGCCAGGGAACGTTCACGATGGAATTGGCAACGTATCGCCAAACGCCACCGCACATCCAAGAACAAATCATCGAAGACAAGCGGAAGGCGCAACTGGTCGGAGCCAAGTAGCCTTTCCCAGTCCGAGATTGAGTATCGACAACCCGCCGCGCACATCCATGCTCGGCGGGTTTTTTATTGACGGGTCGCTTCCGGCTGGATACCGGCTAACGCACTTCGAAGGCGATCTTAGTTGGGACGCGTTCTCGCAGCCCCCGCGAGCGTCGAGAGGAGACGATGCGAATCAATCGATCCGAATGAAGCAAAAAAAACTCGACCCGCCGAAGCGAACCGAGTTTTTGTGACTTTTAAAGAATGATCGCGGGAGCGATTACTCCTTTGGCATGATCACCGAGTCGATGACGTGGATGATACCGTTGCTGCACATGATGTCAGTCTTGACGACGGTGGCCTTGTCGACCATCAC
>JBBSJZ010000093.1:0-14308 GCA_038256795.1 Pirellulales bacterium
AGCAGGAACTGATTCCCGCACTGATAGCGAGGCACACTGGTGAAACGCCGATTCGAGTCTGGGTGCCTGGCTGTGCAACGGGCGAGGAAGCGTACTCGATTGCCATGCTTTTATTGGAAGGGATTAAAGCGGCTAGATTGACCCGCAATATTCAGATTTTCGCCAGCGATATCGACCAGGATGCGATCGACGTCGCTCGGGTTGGGACTTATCCAGCCAGCATCATAAGCGATGTTTCACCCGAACGACGGAAACGCTTTTTTCTAGCCGTCGACGACAGTCATTACCAAATCAATAAGCAAGTTCGCGAATCGATTGTGTTCTCACACCAGAACTTGATTAGCGACGCACCGTTCTCAAGAATTGATTTCATTTCCTGTCGCAACCTCTTGATTTACCTTGAACCGCAGATGCAGCAGAAGGTGATCGCGCTGTTTCACTTCGCGCTTGTACCCGATGGAAACCTGCTGCTCGGTCCGTCGGAAACGATGGGTAATTCGACCGACTTGTTCGAGACGGTATCGAAGAAATGGCGAGTCTATCGCAGAACTGGGCCCTCAAGACGAGACTTAATCGGCATTCCGCTGATCAAAACCGACGAGCATAGTTCAGTGACCAAACAGCCGACTCCCGTGTTGCATCGCAAGGGCATAAAGGAGTTAGCGGAAAAGCTGGTCCTGAACGAGTTCGCTCCGGCGGCGGCCTTGATCAACCGCAAGTATGAAGTTCTGTACGTGACCGGCCCACTGGTTAACTACTTGGAGTTTCCTCTTGGCGAATTGACGAAGGATTTGTTGGCGATGGCTCGATCTGGCTTGCGAACCAGGCTTCGCTTCGCTTGCAACAACGCGATTCGTGACGGCAAAACGACCGTGGAAACCGAGGCTTGTGTGAAGCGCAATGGGCACTATGTTCATTGTTCGGTCACCGTGCGACCACTATCCGATGCGAAGGAATCCGAAGGACTGATGCTGGTCGTCTTTCAAGATCGAAGCCAATTGCAATCACTCGATGAGCACAAGACGGAAGCTCACCAAGGCGAGGATTCACCAGTAGTTCAACAGCTTGAACTCGAGCTGAAGTCGATGAGCGAGGAACTGCACAGCACGATCGAAGAAATGGAAAGCTCGACAGAGGAACTCAAGACCTCCAACGAAGAAATCATGTCGGTGAACGAGGAGCTTCAATCCGCTAACGAAGAACTGGAAACATCGAAAGAAGAATTGCAGTCGTTGAACGAGGAATTGAGCACAGTCAACAGCCAACTCCAAGAGAAAGTCGCCGAGTTAGATAAAGCCACCGATGACTTGATGAACCTGATGTCCAGTACCGAGATCGCGACGATCTTCCTCGATGAACAATTGAATATCAAGCGATTCACCCCGCCGACGAAGTCACTATTGAGTCTGCGCTTCACCGACGTGGGACGACCGCTTCGCGAAATTGCTTCGAAATTTCACGACGACGAGATGTTAATCGAATGTCAACAGGTGCTGGACAATCTCGTCCCGATGGAACGCGAAGTCCAGGCCGACGAATCCCGTTATTACCTCCGTCGCATTCTTCCTTACCGTTCGACCGACAATCATATCGGCGGCGTGGTGATTACCTTCGTAGACTTGACTCAACGCAAACAAGCGGAGGCAGTACAGCGTGACGCCGATGCCCGGTCGGTTGCGGCATTGCATGAGAGCAACGAGCGGATGGGAGCGATTTTGAGCACGGCCGCAGACTCGATTATCACGATCGATAGGCAAGGACAGATTGACAGCGTTAATCGCGCAACCGAATCGCTGTTCGGTTACGCGCGGGATGAACTCATAGGCCAGAATGTTTCGTTGCTGATACCGTCAATCTATAACGACCATCATGGCGATGGAGTCAGCGGTGCTGTCAATGGTGCAATCGTTGGAAATAGGCCAAACCGGCAGGCTCAATTCATGGGGCGCACACAAGAATCAGTGGCACAACGCAAGAATGGCGCTCCATTCCCCGTCGATTTCGCGTTCAGCAAAGTGGACCATCTTGGCCTGTATACGGGTATCTTGAGAGACATCTCGGAGCGCAAGGAATTGCAGTCTCACATCTTGGAAATTGCTTCCGAGGAACAGCGCCGTATCGGACAAGAGTTGCATGATGGTACGCAACAGGAGCTGACAGGACTGACGCTATTCGCTGGCGCGTTATGTGAATTACTCGACACGAGTGCTCGGCAGGAAGCACCCAACGGTGAGAATTGGATGCTGAGGAAGAGTGACTTGGGGAAGCTCAAGCAGACTGCAGACCGCTTGTTGCAAGGACTGAAAGAAGCCAACCAGCATGTCCGCACACTTTCGCACGGGATCATGCCCGTTCAAGTCGACGCCGAAGGACTGAGGTCAGCACTCGCGGAACTTGCAGCCTTGACCAATGAACAACAACAAATTTATTGTCACTTTGAATTCTCCGGTTCAAGTTCCGTTTCGGACAACTCGATCGCGACACAGCTTTATCGCATCGCCCAGGAATCACTTAACAATGCACTGCAACATGGCTTAGCCGATAACATCCTCATTTCGCTTTCGCAACAGGACGGACAAATCGTTCTCGAAGTCTGCGACAATGGAGTAGGCATCGACCCGCATTTGAAGCAAGAACTTGGCAAAGTAGGTGGCGGAATGGGCTTACGCATCATGGAATACCGCGCCAGTATGCTCGGCGGTGTTCTGCAAGTCGATCGTAACAGCGGCCCCGGTACGACCGTTCGCTGCATTGTTCCAACAACGGAGGTTCTGACATGAAGAAACTATTAGCGCCATCGCGGATCATGATTGTCGACGATCATCCCATGATGAGAGACGGTTTAGCGATGCGAATATCGTCGCAGGCCGACTTGGAGGTCTGCGGTGAAGCCGCGACAGAGGAGGGAGCTTTCGAGCTTGTGAAGCAGGTCTGTCCCGATCTAGTGATCATTGACATTTCGCTTAAGTGCGGCAATGGAATCGAGCTTGTCAAACGCATCAAGTCGCTTCGTACAACGGTCAAGATGTTAGTGGTTTCGGCGTTTGAAGAATCTCTCTACGCCGAACGCGCGTTGCGAGCCGGCGCGATGGGGTATCTCAATAAACAGGAAACGAACGAGAAGTTGGTTGACGCGATTCGGGTCGTGCTCAATGGCGAACGATACGCCAGCGCCGAGCTGACCCAGCGTTTGGTCGCGCAGGCCTTGGGAAAACGTAGCGAGACGCAAGACCCCATCGAATTGCTCTCAGATCGCGAGCTGGAGATCTTCCGGTTGATCGGGGCGGGTGTCACCACGGGCGCGATCGCTTCGCAGCTTTCACTGAGCACCCACACGATCGATACGCATCGCGAAAACATCAAACGCAAGCTCGGTGCCAAGAGCGGTGCGGAGCTGAGCCGCCTAGCGATCCATGCCATGTTAACGAGCGGCCGATAAAAGCCCGTTCTGAATTGTGAAAGCCACGAAGTCACGAGGACACAAAGAAAGACGGTTCAAGTCTTGATTGCTCGCGAATCCGAGCCACAACTTTGTGTCTTCGTGGTTCCATCAAAACTCAGTATCCAAAGCCGCGATAGCCGCCGAAGCCACTGTTGCCGAAGCCCCTGTTGCCGAAACCAAAACTGATACCGACTCTCGGACCATTGCCGTAGTTGCTGCCATAGCCATAGCCGCTCGGATAGCCGTAAGCACCATAGCTGCCGTAACGCGACGAGTAGGTGTTATACGAGCTATACGATCGATTTCCGTACGAGCGGTTCGAGTACACAGAACCACGATATGTGGGGTAGCTGTAGACGCGGGTGCTTAGAACTCGGTTGCTGTAACCACGGATGTAGTTTCTCAAGCCTTGCGCCTGGACCTCGCTTGTATCCAAAAGCAGACTGGATGTAAAAACTACTGCGGCAATTAACAAAAATTTTTTGATCGTCATCGTGTTCTTTCCGAGAAACTTGGGTTGTAAAGTGTGCGACGTTGCTCGCATTTAATTTGTGTTCAGGCATTCATTTCCATAAGTAGTTTGACGTGTGACCAAGCCGCGTAGGAATCGTGCAAAAGTTGAAAATGCCTTGGTGGATTCGACCCACGGCGATCGCACCAAAAGTTGAATGAACTATTGGGCTGTCCCTTGCTTTTGTCCACTGTGGCTGCGAAAGATTCGTCGTTGAACGGATTTGTTTCACAAGGTCATAACGGAGTTCGCGATGTCCACTGCTCAGGTTCTCTCGTTTCAGCAATGTTTTGAAGTTGTCGAAGACCCGCGAGTAGTCGCTAGGTGTGGGCACCCGCTCGATTCGGTTTTGTTTCTGGTTGTCGCTGCTGTTATCGCTGGGGCCGATGGCCCGGCGGATATCGAGGACTTTGGGATCGAGAAGCAAGACTGGCTCCAACAATTCGTCGATCTGCCTGACGGGATTCCTTCTCACGATACGATCGGTCGCATTTTGGCAATCATCAAACCGTCACAGTTTCAGCAAGCCTTGCTGATGTGGATCAGCCAACTGCGATCCGAGCACAGCCCGACAGGCCCCATCGTTGTCTCGATCGATGGCAAGACCGCGCGAGGCTCGTATACCAATGTCGAAAAATCTAACGCTCTTCACATCGTCAGCGCGTGGGCAACGGATCATGGTCTCACCCTGGGGCAGGTCGCGGTCGATTCAAAGTCCAATGAAATCACGGCCATTCCCGAGTTGCTTAATACTTTGGACTTGCACGACACGATCATCACACTGGACGCCCTGGGCTGTCAGAAATCGAACGCCGCTCAGATCATCGACGGCGGCGGTGACTACACTTTTGCAGTGAAAGGCAATCATCCCAAGCTCGCCGCTTTAATCGAAGAAGCATTTTTGGATGCTCATGAACACGGTGCGGTGGCGTCGGGCTTTCGATCCAAATCGAGTCAGGAAAAGGGCCATGGACGGATCGAAGAACGCAGCTACTGCGTCGCGCCGATCCCTGAATCTCTGCGAGCAATGACATCGAGTTGGGCAAACGCCAAGAGTATTGGGCAGGCCATCAATGTGACCACGGCGGGTGAAGACACAAGCATCGAAGTTCGTTATTACATCAGCAGTCGACCGGCCAAGGTGAACGAGTTTGCAAACTCCGTCCGCAAGCACTGGGGGATCGAAAGTATGCACTGGGTTTTGGATGTCGTTTTCGGTGAAGACGCCAGCCGCATCCGGACTGGCAATGCAACGCAGAATATGAGTTTCACTCGTCGGTTCGTGACCAGCCTGCTCAAGCAAGACACTTCACGCTCGTCCTTGAAGGCGAAACGAAAAAGAGCCGGATGGAACACCGATTTCCTCGAAACAATCCTGTTCGGCGCATAGTTTGATGCGATCGCCGTGAAGGTGGACCGGCTCAGTCGCAGCTTGCTCGACTTCACCAGGATCGTCGAAACATTCGACCAGCACGGTGTCTCGTTCGTCAGCGTCACGCAGCAATTCAATACTTCGACTTCGATGGGCCGGCTTGTCCTGAACGTGCTGCTGTCGTTCGCCCACTTTGAACGCGAAATGATCAGCGAACGAATTCGCGACAAAGTAGCCGCGTCCCGGCGGCGAGGCAAATGGTCCGGCGGCATGCCGCTGCTCGGCTACACGGTCGAGCACACCAAATTGATCGTTGATGAAACCGAAGCCGACCGTGTGCGGCAAATCTTCAGTCTGTATATCGAACATCGCTCACTGCTGCCCGTCGTCAAGGAACTCAATCGACGCGGTTGGACGACCAAACAATGGGTGACGAAGAAAGGCGACCACCGTGGCGGACGCGAGTTCACCAAGAACGCAGTTTACAAGCTGCTGACGAACGTCACTTACATCGGCAAGATTCGCTACAAGGACGAAACGCACGAAGGCGAGCACGACGCGATCGTTGCGTCCGACCTATTCAATCGTGTCCAAACGCAATTCAAAGCCAACGGCCAATCCGGCGGCACGGACGTTCGCAACAAACACAACGCACTGCTCAAAGGCTTGATCTGGTGCCAAGCGTGCGGACGGCCGATGACGCACTCGTACAGCTGCAAGGGCAACAAACGATATCGCTACTACGTCTGCGGCACCGCGATGCAAAAGGGCTGGTCCGAATGCCCATCACCCTCGGTGCCCGCCGGTGAAATCGAACGCTTCGTCGTCGAACAGATCCAATCCATTGGCACCGACGAAGACTTGCTCAACCAAACGATCGGCCAAATTGAATCACGCTCGAACGAACAGCGAGACAACCTGGAAGCCGAACGCAAATCGCTGAATCGACAACTCCGCAACGATCACGAAAAGCTACGAGCCATCGCCGCCAACGCAACCAACAACGGACGCGTCGCCGGCCTTCCTGAATTGCAATCGCGAATCGACGCGGCCAGCGAGCGTCTGAAAGTGATCCAAACCGAACTGCAATCGCTCCAAGACCAAAGCATCGACACAGCCGACGTTCGAAAGCTGCTCGCCGGCTTTGATGAACTCTGGCAAACGATCCAGCCTCGCGAACAGGTCCGCCTTACCTCGCTACTCGTTGACCGAGTCGACTTCGACGGTGTCGCCGGCAACGTGGGCATCACGTTCCACGACACCGGCATGCAAAGCCTCACCGCCGGCAATCTGGAGGTGACCGCATGAACGCCAAACTCACCATCAACCGATCCTTCCACGTCCAAACCCGCCGCAACGGCAGCAAAAACCTGGCCGATGGCAAAGCCCCCGTCAAACCACTCGGCCGCGTTCAACGAATCGCCCGCTTGCTGGCCCTCGCCCACCGCTGCCGCGATCTTGTCCGCGACGGAATCATCATCAACCAATCTGAACTGGCGCACTACCGCCAGATTTCCACAACTCGCATGTCGCAAATCATGTGGCTCGACAACTTGGCTCCTGACATCCAAGAACAAATCCTCGATCTACCTCGAACCGTGCAAGGCCGTGACGCGATCCAAGAGCGAGACGTCCGACCCATTGCCAAAACTCACGACTGGCGCGAACAAAGAATAATGTGGGCAGATCTATTGAATCGCACTCAAGCAGTTTCGCCGCCCGAGAAAATTTTATTTCAGCGTTCTTCTCACTGCTACGAAATAGCGACAACGCCGCCACGTGTCCCGCACGTCGCGGCGTTTTGAGGTTTGGTGGACTGCCTGCCGCCCACGCCAAACCTTGCGGCACGCGACGTCTGTGGCGGCACGTTCGATATGTTGCAGAATTTGCCAAGAACCGGGCAACTGATCCAGGGACTCAGTTGATCGCAGCAACATTCGTAACGTTTGCATACGCCAATCCCACTCCTCGGCACCGCCGCAAATCCGACGGTCGAAAACCGTTACCGCGTGACCATTGCTACCCGCGGTCGGTCGTCGGTAGAGAAGCAAGGAGTTTGTTGTCGTCTCGGTATTTTGCTAGTGCCCTCTGATAGGAAGCGGTGGTCTTGGTCAGAACGAGCTTGTGGGGACTGGATGTTTTTTCAATGCCGGTAGTGACGTCGAGTTTCTTGCTGCGGATCACGTCGACAAGGTGATGACGTCGATCTTCACGGGCAGCGATGCGAGTCGTTTCTTGCGTGGACGACGCTAAGAATATTTGCATCTCCATGCAGAATCGGCACTCGCAGTCCGTTTCGTTGGGTCGCGAAAAATCTTGAGGGATCTTTGGCTCGCACTGGGTCGCACGGGTGAAATACTCGATGAGTCGGTCAAGCCAGGTTCGTATTGGTGCCGGGATGTCACCACCACGTTTTTCGGTGAAACGATGAATTTCGTTCGCAGCACTAACCTGAAACGTTCGCATGGGAAAAGACTTCGGCGACTGCCGCAATGAATCGCAAAGTTGCGTGATGCTGTCATCGTTGCTGATCACGATGGCGGCTTGAAGCAATCGCTTCCAAGCTGCTTGAACAATGTCAAATGAACGATTGTACGACGCAAGTTCAATTTGCTTGATGTAGTGAGTCAACCTCGCTGTCGCGATCGCAATGAGGTCGGCCAAGTCCGAAACGTTCAATCCAGCATGCTTCTTGTCGACGGCTAGCTTATAGATCCAGCTAGCATCTCGATCGGCGAGTCCTTCGACGAGAACTCGGCCATCCTGGTTGGTGGGCGGCCCGGACGACAGATACGATTGCAAGATGGGTAGCATCGCATCGGCACCCATCCGCTGATTCGATTCGATCACCAATCTGTTTAAGTCCAGCGTCCAATCCCGACCGGCAAGCGATTGCAGAAAGCGGTCGATCAATTCGGGGTCATCGAAAGCGGGCAACTCATCGGCGAACTTCTTCAGTTCTTTTTGGTCTTCTTTCTCGCCGCGAGCGTGACGCCACAACCGTTCGGGCCAGTTGTCGATGATCGCTTCGGCTAGCGACTGGCAATCATCGCAAGCGGCTTCCAGTTCGTCGTCTGGTAAGGATTGCAATTCACCTCGCATCGTCAGCAATTGCCCGATCGCGTACTCCATCCCCATCCGAACCACGATTTGGGCATGATGAGCGTTGGACCAAATCAGGACGGCAGACTGGTGGTACCAGCGATCAAGCGTGTTGCCAGCGTTCCCCGTGTAGCCTTCGTAGTCCTGCCGGGTCGGTTTCCATTGCTCGACCGGCGTGGTGCAAACCAGCATGGTTTCGTCACAAGGCAAATCGGCGAGCGAAACACTTTTGCCAGATGCGTCCTTCCAACCATCAATGATGATTTCGTCGTCGTAGGATTCGCCAATGTCCAAGTTGTCGTAGTCGACCGGACCGCTGTGATAACCTCTGCGTCCGCTCCCAAAACTCCCATCGTCAGCAAACTGGCACAGGTGCCGCGAGACCTGACCGAAGTGCAATCGGCAATCGAGTTGCTCCGATGCTCGGCGGACTTGATCAGCAATCTCTCGATCGACACCCTTCAACAAACTCGGTTTCAAACCTGCGGCGGTGTAGTGGTGGTCGAGTGGGAAGACGATCGGTTTGTCGGGATGCGCCGCCAAACGATCCGAAAGTGCATTCAAGACAGCCGGAGCGGGGGCATCGGAAGAAGGGCGTTTTTGTTTTCCAGCAGGCTTGACGATCAAATTGAACGCGAGACAAACGCGGATCCCACTTTCGACTCGCTCGACCTCATGTTCGCAATCGGCGTAGAACGCGACGTACTCCGCCGCTTCTTCTAGCCTCGCTATGTTGAAATCAAACCGTCGGGGCCGGTTCTTTTCCCAGACAAGCAGTGAGCCTCGTTTGAACTTCGACGGCAACACAACGATCAGTGAGGCCACCATGCCTTTGCGTTTTTCGCTGTCACGATGCTTCCGGAATCGACCACCGGTGGGATAGATCAGCAGCTTGTATAATTCCGCTTTCAAACGTCCCGGTGGCAAACCAACGCCGCGTTCAATGACTGGCAACTGCTCGTCGATCGCACCCTGCAACGCCACTGACAACTCAACTTTCGCGGCGTCGATTTCCAGTGAATTGCGGACAGCCGCGTCAACGATGGTCTCGGTTCGCTTGCCATAGGGAGCCGGCTTGGCGACGTCGCCGAGCTGACGAACATGCTTCGCTCGCATGGGCAGCGGCAACGGGCCAGCACCGGCGATCGTGATCTCGAAATCGACAGCCGCGATTGCGCCCCTCCCGATCGTACCCGTACAGCAGGCAGCCGTCTTACCACACGCACCAATCGCGACAGCAAGTTTCTCGAGCGTTGATGGGTTGGAGGACTTCGTCGTGCGAGCCATCGTGGTTTGCTTCCGCTTACAGAAAATGTGTTTCCCAGAATTCTATTCTTTTGCTTGATCGAGTCCAATAAGACGCCCCAAGTCTCTAACCCCCAGAAGTTTCGCATGAACGACGTCCGCAACCTATTCAACGCCAATTTTTCTGCTGAGCACATTGCCGTGCTTCAGCAAACCAAGATTGATGAGCGGTCGCCAGGCCCGCTGCTGACAAACATCGACACCTTGATCGACTTCATTGGAACAGGACTCAAAACAACGAGTGCCTACTTTGCTTTGCCCCAAGGCTTTCTTGCAGAACTGAACGAGGCCATGGTCGATCCATTGCCGCATGACTTGAAGCGTCCGCAATTGCGATCGTTCCCGGCGTTGATGGGTCTGTTCATGTTGCTGCGAAGCTCCAGACTGGCGGTCGGCGAGACGAAACCCAAACGAGTGGTCTTGATCGACCCCGCCATGCGGGAGCAGTGGCAATCATTCAATCCGACCGAGCGTTTCTTCAATCTTACGGCATCGTGTCTGTACAACGCATCTTGGGATTGCGTCGGCATGCAAAGCCGCGGGGACACCGGCATGGTAAACGAAATCCGAAATGCATACTTGAGTTGTCGAGAGCGAATCACCGTTTCGAACGACGATCGCTTCGGCATGTTTTACAACATCGAAAAGTCGGTGGCCGCATGCTTGTTGCACCAGTTCGGTTGGCTTCGATTGGACTACGACACAAATCCCGAACCGGGAAAGGTGTCGAGCGTCCGCCAGGTCCAGCGTACGGACTTCGGCGACGCGATGTTCGTTGCGACATGCAGCTTGGGGCCTTATGAGGATGAAAAGGCAGATGTGTTGCGTAAGAAGTTGCAGCCGATTTTTCCCGCGTGGTCGAAGTCACTCGCTCGCTTCAAGCCAGAATTTCGCGATGGCAATCACACCTTCAAAGTATCACTTGGCAAGATCTGGCGACGAGTCGTGGCTCCCGCGAACGCCGATCTCGAACAACTCGCCGATGCCATTTTGACGGCTTTCCGTTTCGATCGCGAACACCTCTATCAGTTTGAACTGCGAGACACGACGGGTAACTCAATCACGATTGCCGGACCACATTTGGACGATGCCTGTCACTTTGCCGAGGAGATGCGAATTGGTGAAGTTCCGCTCTTGGTCGGTGACTCGATGGTTTTTCACTACGATTTTGGCGACGACTGGCGTTTCAAGGTGACACTTGAAGCGGTTTTGAAGGGCAAGGCGAGTGGCTTGAAGGTCACCGCAAAGTCCGGTCAATCACCAAAGCAGTATGATCGTGACGATTAATAGTGATTCGATTCCCACCGTCGCTTCGAAAGATGCTCCAAGCTGTTAACCCGAACGCAGGTTTTCGTCGTCCGGTCCGCAGGAGCCGAAGCAAACGGCGAATGAACTTAGAGCGCGGCGAAATGGCGAGAGCGCGATAGTCTCGGGCGAGAGTCGCCGATTTTGGACTTGGTACGTCTAAGTCAGCCGAGCCGGGAGAGAGCGGCGAAAGTCTCGACGATGCAAGGGCACCGTAAAAAGCGTGCGTTTTTTGCAGTGCGAACGACCGTGACCGCTGTGGCACTCTGTGCGAACTGGCGTGGCGGCAGCAGTTCGCAGATTGAAAAGAGTACACCCGGAGGGATTCGAACCCCCAACCCTCGGTTCCGAAGACCGACCTGTTAGCCATAAAACACGACGTTTTTTGATGTGTTTCGGGTAATCTCGCCTGTTTTCTTCCCGATTTACCCGATAAATTTACCCGAAACAGTAGCTTTGTCTTGGGGGAAATCGGGGATACTATGCCGAAAAAAAAGTTTGCATCCTGGGAAGGAAAGCCAAATTTCCGTTGGGTGAAAATGATAAACGGGGAGCGCCACCGGATCACCTGTAAGAAATTGGGGCTACCCGATTGTGACTGGACGAAGGAAAAATCATGGGAAAAAGCAGCAGCCCACTTTGCCCGAATTGAGGCCGAATTGGCCGTCGCTGTGCTTGAACCAGGTGCGCAATCAGCAATCGATTTGCTGGAACGCAAACTACAGTTCGCCAAGATCAACCGACATGTTGAGTCTGATGAACTCGAAAGTGCGATTGAAAAAATTGAGCGTGATCATCATTCAATCGACGGATTTGATACTGATCCGACTTTGGAAAAAACGCTTGGGACATTTCGACTGTTGGGTGGTGTTGTGCCTGATGGACTGGACAGTGAACAACTGAGTCAGATTTTTGGAAGCGGTAAGTTGTGGCGTGATCGCCTCCGCAACCAAAAGCAAGTCGAAAGTGTGTTCACATTGACCGAACAAGTGAGCAAATGGCTTGAGTTGGAGAAAAACCGAGGCATAGAACACAAGACGTATTTGGAATACAAGACGAGGAGCAAAGACATCATTTCAACATTGGGTGAACAATTCGATTGTCGTGAAATCAACACCGAAACAGTGACGCAAATGTATCGGTTTTACCTAGGCGCAAAGATTCAGAAAAAGAGAAACGGCTTTCGCATCTTCAAGAGGTTCGTTCGCATCCTGGTCGAAAATGACATCTGCGGATTGCCCAAAAACATCGATAGCAAACTGTTTGAATTCCCGACCATCCAGCCAAAGGCAATCAAGGCGTATGACGACGCCCTGGTAATCAAAACACTTAAAGAACTGCCTGAGCGTGCAAGGCTTTACGCACTTCTTGCTCTTAATTGCACGATGACCAACAAGGACATTGCCAACCTATCAAAGCACCCAACGAATGGTGAGTATGCGTCAATGGCTTGGGTTGACCTGAAGAAAGGAACCATAACTCGGTCGAGAATCAAGACTAAGAAAAAGAACCCACCTGTTGTGACATACAAGCTCTGGAAATCGACAATCAAGTTGCTGAAAAAGTTTTGGTCAATCCATGAACGGTGGGTTTTAACCTCCAAAGCCAACACGAAGTTGGTTGGCGATGGCAACACTACTGACTTGGTCAGCAATCAGTGGGACAACACTGATTCACCAATCATGCTTGTTTCATTTCGCACGATTTCTGGAACCGCTTGTGGTTCGGAACCGCTATTCGCACCCTATCGCACGCTTTGGTTAGCGAACAAGCCAAGCAGTGTCACCGATGCGCACTATGACGCCACCACGCAAGCCACAATCGACAAGATTTCCGACTACATCGGGAATAAATTCAAACAGGTATGAATGACAAGGTGACATCCAAGCCGAAGGTATTTTGCGCCAGCTTCTCTCTGCTGTAGACCAGAAACATTCGAATGACACATCTTATCTCAATCGACGACCAACTTAAAATAATCTGTTTGCCTCACCGCCATTGAATGTGGTCACAATCTAATAGATGCGTTAGATGGCAACTTGGACGGTGACGATCCAGCAATTGGCGCAATCCCTCACGGCTTGAACTTCGCTGCAAACCAATTCAAATCGTCGGTCCAATCTTTGACGGCAACTGAGTAGTCAAAAGACGGGCGCACTTGCTCGTCCCGCCGTTTTCTGATGTGTCCAGCTATGGCGTAGAATCGCTGTTTCGTGCCAGGCATTCCCCATCTCGCCATGTACTCGGCTGACCCAGCATTCGGAAGGTCGCCTTGAAACGCATCCGTGAGAATTCGCCGCCTCTCTGCTCTCAGCGCCCCATTCTTCCCGACGATGTAGCCCATTAGATGTAGGGGACTTTCGAATGGGTCATCCCGTTGCTCCGTTTCCACGAGAAAGCCGAGACCGAGTCGGAATAGGTCTGCCTTGTTGCCTCCCATTGAATCAACAAATCCAAGAAACCCCGACAAGTTCTCCCGGCCCCATCTCTGAAAATCAGCCTCAGCGTGCCGATCAAGGTAAGCTCGATTTAGTTTGTGTTCCATGACAGTAGGCACCGCCATATTGGTGATAGCGTTAATCCACTGCGAATCATCCCGCAGGTACAGTACGCCACCCAACTCGATTTCGAAGCACATCTTCCAAAGTTCCGCTGTGTGATTTCCCACCTTCTAACACAAATTTGCTCACTCTTTCTGATGATCATGCTCTCAATCTCAGTGGGAAAGCCCGGTGAGAGGGTAGCATGAGGAAATTAAGCAAAACCTCACAGATTGATAATCTGAGGAAGTCCAAGAGCTTTCGATGCGAGCCGAGAAGCGAAGTGGAGAAAACCTTCAGAAGCGATCCCTTCGTTTGTTAATAGCTGCTTCATGTGAACGTCTTCGTCGTCTGGCAAGCCCCACTTCAGTTGTTAACCGATTGCGCACGGTTATCAATCGGCTTAGCGACTCATGGCAGGTTCCACGCAACTTCTTACAGGCAAACCACTTATCTGCCCATGAACCGTACAGCAGCCGGTTAATAGTGGTGCCAGCCTGACCTGCCTGCGCTTAATAGCACTCCAAGCGAAAAACTTCCTAAATTCTTTTTCGAATAATGAGAAGAACGACACTCTCTTACATACATACAAGAAAAGGGGAGGCGACGTTATGGATCAACTTTATGGACTTGGGCAGGTTTCGAAAATGACGGGCGTGCTACGACATCGAATCATCTACGCTTTGCAGAACGGTTACTTACCGGAGCCGCAAGTATGGATTTCCAACCAG
>JBBSJZ010000094.1:0-14295 GCA_038256795.1 Pirellulales bacterium
GGGCCCGCATCGCCGGCCGCTTGAAGCGACCCGTAGAAGGCATCAAGACGCTCGATGCGATCGTTAGCGATGATCCGGTCATCCTCGATCAACGTGAATTGGTCGCGGCTGAGTTAGCCGCCAGGGCGGGCGACGACGACCGGCTCAAATTCGCTGCGGAACGTTTGCGGAACGCTTCCCTGGATCCCACCATTCGTGCGAGTTTGCGTGCGTCACTTTCGCGAAGCACGGTCCAACGTCGCGGCGTCGCTTTTATGGGAACTAGGCTGACCCTGCCTCAAGTGGGCGAGCCCGATAGCCTCGCGATTCTGCTCACGAATGCCGAGAGCCAGCTGCACCAAGGTGACCCGCAAATGGCCTCCGAGATGGCCTACACGGCTCTCCAGAAAATCAGCGGTGATGAACGAGCATCGGCGCAGTATCGCAGCCGAATTCTGGAACTTCTTCGCGATACCGGTCGACTCGACAAACTGGTCGACGAGGCCGAGCGCCGCTCCGCCGCCGCGTCCCAGTCGGTGCCGCTCAAGACCGAACTTGCCGAACTCTATGAGATCGCCGGACGTCCCCATGACGCGAGCCTCGTCTACGACCAACTTCGATTGTTACTGCCGGACGATCCGGCACACTTGATCCGCTCAGCCACGGCGATGCTCAAACTCGGCCGAAAAAGTGACTCGATTGAGATGCTGCTCACCGCGATCATCAAAGATCCTTCGCTATTGCGAGCCAACCAAACGGTGAGAAGGCAAATCCAAACGCTCGCTCCGTTGGATGATTTCTATCGAGGACTGGCAAAGTTTGAAACGAAACTATTGGACAGCGGTTTGCTCTTGGAGCTGATCGAATTGTCGACGACGCGAGGTAACTCGGGACGTTCCAATGCCCGCTTCCTTTTTATTGAAGGCGAGATTGTCAAACGGCCTGAGATGTTATCCGCAGGGTTGCTCAACGAGGATGGGATTCAAGCGAGGGCAATTCATTCCAGTGTAATTCGGCTCGCGATCCTGGAGTGGCTCGAGGACAACACCCTCTTCGACCCCAACGCGTCGATTTGGAATCACCCCAACACACCGAGGCTGGGGAATTCATCCTCGCCGCGATCCTACACGTCGGCCGCCAAGTCCCAGTTCGCACCGATCGCAGCGACCCTCTTGGCGGATCCGCGCGCGATCCAACTCGCCCGAGAAGTTTTGCAACGCAAATCGACCTTGCTGGCTGATCACTCGATCGCCGATGGGATCCGACTCGGACTCGACTCGCACTCGATGGAGCCGGCGGCGATCTCGCTACGGCTCGACACGTTGCTGGCCGAGAAGGATCATGCGCTGACGCCCAAGGTGTGGTGCAGCATCGCGGCAATCATTGCCGATTCGCGACGGTGCAAACACTTGGCCACTAGGATTTACCAGCACGTCCGTGATTCGGGCGCGGAGCGATCGGCGGACGTCGCCTCGTTCGGCGTCGGTGATTTGCTTTTGAATGGCTACATCGAGAGCAATGAATTGGCCCTCGCCCGGCGCACGCTGCGTGAAAACTATTTCAATCTCGATCAAGTATCGCCGCAAATCCCGGCGAGCTATTTGGCTGCCTATCGCATGATCCAAGCGACCAGCATTGCTCAGAAGATGGCGGCTATCGGCGCCAGACTCGATTATTTCGAGCTCTATCAAGATCTGCTCAGCGATCCCGATTTGGCGAGTCACTTGAGCGAATCCGGTTCCGGCAGCGGACTCGATTTTACGCGTCACTACTATCGACAAGCGATCGACGAATTGACGACGGACGACTACGTCGAGTTCATCGACGTGGATCGTGTCTCGCTGGCTCAGTCCAAGGGGATTCAGCTCGAAAATGCACGCTTCAACCTCGTCGCCATGGCGGCTGAACCCGGCTCACGTGGGGAAGAAACATCGCTCGCCGCGACTTGCGTGAGTGGACTGGCGGCGACGTCAACCGGCCGCTCAAAGCTCGAGCAAATGAAGCGAGAATTCGACGAGGCTTGCCAAAAATCGCCCGCAGATTACACGTTCCAGGCCATGCGCGCGCTGATCTCGATCGAGCTGCTGCAAGCTGACGCCGCCGAGCACGTTGCCACGCTGAGAAGGATGCTACCCACGATCGAGCTCAATACCGAAGTCGACGGCAAACTCGCGAACTCAGTGCTCGATTTGTATTCTGTGGCGATGGTTGGACTCGAGTCGAGCGACGACACGCTGCGCACGACGGCGCTGGAGCTTGCAAGGTCATTGCTCGAAACTGCGAAACGCGTCAATGACTCGGAGCGGATGCATGCTTTGTCGTTGGCGATGATCAATTTCGCGGCAAGTGAACTCGACCGAGAAGAACTTCGCCGCACCGTGGGGGAGATGTTGGACCGGATCACACCGATCCGTGAAGCGAATGGACCCGCCACCGATAGCACCGCGTATCGCTGCCTCGCGCTCGCCACGAGTTGTGCCAAGGCCCAGGTTTGGGATGTGGCGATGGAGTCGCTACGACGAGGCTTCGGCGGTGGACCACCGCTGCGCCAACCTCGAACGCCGAGTACGGCTTCGTGGACAGCAATCATCAATGGAGCGGCCGTCTCGTTGCCAACGACACAGCCATCGACGGCGGCACGGGTACCACTCGAGCAAAAGCAACTCGATCGTTTGGCGACGGATCTCACTTCACTCATGCAGCCCTTCAGCGACGACCCCGAGTCGTTCAGTACCGAGGACGCCAACGCGATTTTTGAGGCGCTCACGGACATCGTCTTACCGGCGACTCGACCGGCCGCGGCATTCCCATACTTTGAACCGCCGATATCGATTGCGGAAAGGTTGTCCAACGCCTTTGCCAGCACCCGCGAGGTCAAGCGAGCGACTCTCGGTGAGCTGAACTTGAACCCAGCGAGTCTGGCCGGTGCCCTAGCGATCGCGGCCGTCCGCACGGGAAAAACCGATGAGCTTGCCGAACTGCTCGACTCGCGAGAAGCGACGACGCTCGATCAACCAACTCTGCAGTTCATCCGCCTCCAGCTGGCGATTGCGACAGGTGATCGTGATCAATATGAGCAAATGCTCGGCGAACTCGCGGATCGATTGGGTGTTGTTTCGGATCGCAAGAGTTCCGGAAAACTTGCGGATTCGGCGAGTGACACTGAGACGATCATGTTGTTGTATCCGACGCTGCAGATTCATCGCCGCGATGGCCGCACACCGCTCGTCGCTGAGATCGAAGCCCATCTCATGAAGCTGTCGACGATCAGCGACCAAATCAGTGGCTACGAGCCGTATTTGGCCTGGATCGTGAGCGACACGATCGCAGCGAAGAACACGACTCCGAAGCAAGCGATGCGGATGATCAACGATCGCTTCGCGGGTCTTCGCTATTCACTTTCGCGAGGGGGCCCCACCAAGGTTGCCGCGGGACTCGAGAACGAAGCGGCGAGGTTGATCCCGATCGCGATCGACGCGGGTCTCTACGAGGCGGTTGGGTTCATGCTTCGCACCAATCACAGCGAACTCGCGGACCTGGAAAACAATCTCGCCACCGGCAAGTTGCCCGACCTCAACTACGTCGCGCTGGCCCCCGAGCTGCGTTATCAATGCTGGCGGCACGTGGTGCTGGGGACGTCGCCGAGCGATCGTCTGGCACTCATGCCCAGCATGATCTTCACGGCGGTACCCCCCAAAGTTTTGATGAGCATCCTGCCGAATTTCTCGATTGCAAATGATATTCCGGTGGCGAGCTCCGATGTGCCGCTGCACAGTCCGGCGCTGGTGTTGATTGATGCGGCGATCGCATGCGGAAGCGTGAATGAATTGATTGCGACGATTCGTGACCACATCGTCCAGCCCGGTGACGAGGCGGAGTCGCTGCTAGGGTTGACGTTACTGGCGGCTGGACGAAATGACGAGTTGCCCCCGTTGCTCGATCGCGTTTTCGCCTGGTTGCTCATCGGTACCGACGACAAGGGGCTGGCGGTGCCGATGCCAGCCGCCGCGATGATGCTCGCGGTCCGTGCCCATGAGGTGGATTCGCTGCAAAAATCGGCGTCACGACTTTGGCCGTTGCTTCGACAACATGCCGACCGACGCCACGATACCATGACGCTCGCAATCGTCGATCGCATGTTGATGCGATTGGAGCACGGCCACGATTTAGGAGCGAAGGACAACGCGCTTTCCGAACACTGGATCGCTGCGGTATCCACGTCACTGGGCAGCCCCATGACGGACGCGACTCGGTCTCTTTACCACACCTCGGGAACCACCGTTCGCGCGGCTGCGAATTGGCACCATGAATTCCTGCTACTCAAGTATCCGCTCGCGGGCGATTTTACGTTGACCCTCCGTCGGCTCAGGAAATCCGATGACGATATAACCCGATTTGGCGATGGACATGTCATGTTTGGCGGCGCGGTTTATCAAGACCCGGGCAAGGGTACCGCATCGTCGATCTTGGGGATCGGCGAGCGCGGGTCACGCAAACTGCTCACCGGTAGCCTTGAAACGGACATCGACCACATGTACTCGCTCACCGTGTCGGAGGACGTCGTGATGAAGATGGACGACATCGAGTTTGCCCGTGACCAACGGACGCACTCAATGCCGTTTGCCGGTGTGTACTTTGATCGGTTTCGGACGAGCGAAGTGGTGGACATTCAAATCACGGGTAACCCGACGATCCCGCGTGAGGTCGCGATGATCGACACCGAGCTTCGTGGTTGGTCGAGTTCGATCATGGCGGGCGAGCTGATCGTGCCCCGTTACTTCAAACCACTCGGCGAAGAGTCGGCGGAGTCGATCGCAGCCCAGAAAAGAACGATCGCCGACCTGCGTGGTCACCAAGCTTGGTACGCCACGAGCGACCACGGCGACTTTGAACTGCATCGTGGCGGTGAGGCGCTGGCGACGAATCCGGACGGCCAGAGTCACTTGCAATATTGTCGGCCGCTGCTGGATGGTGAATCGATCGAGTACGAGTGGTTTTACGAACCCGGTCATATGGAAGTCCATCCGACGTTCGGCCGCATCGCGATTCTGGTTCGCAATGACGGCGTCAAGCTGCGCTGGATACCGCAATCCCGTTCGCTCGAGTCTCGCGATGTGTCACGCTATGTCGAGGTCAAGGCTGGCGTGGACGCGGACGGCGGCAGACTCGCATTGCGAGCCAATGACTGGAATCGAATCCGTCTAACGCTTGCTGGCGACAAACTCGTTGTCACCGTCAACGATGAACTCGTTGGCAACATTGATGCGGCGCTGGATCGTCGCTTCGGAGTGTTGGGAGAACGAGATCGAAAGTGCCGCATCCGAGCGCTGAAGTTGACCGGTCCTTGGCCCGAGACGTTGCCGGAGGAGGTGATGCGTCGCGGCGATCCGTGATGCGGCGTGGGGGCCAGAGTGGGAGTTGGGGCCGGTGGCTAGCGCCAAAGCCGCTCACATTTCGGTTTTGGGGGGAGCGATCAATCGGCGACTTTGAATTCGAATCGGTTGACGCTGATGGCACGGCCGCTGTCGTCGCTTTGCACGATCGCGCCACAGAGGCGGACGTCGCGGGTGGCGACGTGGAAGTGGGTGGGTTCGAAGGTCCGTGTCGTTTGCATCACACGGGCGATGTCACGGCCGATGATGCTATCGTACGGGCCGCACATTCCCACGTCGCACTGGAACGCCGTGCCGCCGGGAAGCACGCTCGCGTCGGCGGTCGGGACGTGCGTGTGCGTCCCGAAAACTGCGGTGACGCGGCCGTCTAAATACCTCGCCATCACTTGCTTGTCACTCGTCGCTTCGCCGTGGTAGTCCACTAAAATGTGCGGGGTCGACGTACCGATTTCGTCGAGCACTCGATCGACGGCTGCCAAGGGACAATCCACGGGACGCATGTAGACGCGGCCCAACAGCGAAATCACGGCAAGATCCTGCTCGCCGATCTTTACCTTGGTCCAAGTCCGTCCCGGAGCCTCGGGAGGAAAGTTCGCTGGTTTAACGATCCTGTCACTTTTTTGCAGCGTCTCGATAATTTCCTTGCGGCGGTAGATGTGATCACCGAGCGTCAAACAGTCGACGCCAGCGCCCGTCAATCGCTGGTATTGCCGCGGCATGATGCCGGAGCCGTCCGAGGCGTTCTCCGCATTCGCGACGATCGCATCTAGCCGCTCGGTCTTGCGAATCTTTTCCGCATATTTCACCACCGCCGAGTAACCCGGTTTCCCCACGATGTCGCCAAGAAAAAGAATGCGCATCGCAATTTCACGAGAATGACGGAAGCTGTTTTGACCGAGTGGTGCGACTATACCGTGTCATCGCGGATCATCCCAGGGACTCTCGGGTCCATGGAACTGGCGAGCGACGTCACGGGTGGCTGCGAGGGACGGATGAGTCAGGAATACGGGCGACATTTGATTTGGACCGCTTGCGAAGTCGACGTGAATCCTTCGGCAAGTGAGGTTGATCACGTTGACTGATCTCGGCACCCGGATCGACACCGAGTGGTTTGGAGAGCCAGCGTCCGAGGGGGCTGCACATCAGTCCCGGAAGCAGCAACAGATCGCCGAGTAGCGCCGCCGCCAACAACGCGAACATCAACAGCGCGAAGCGACTCGTCGGCACAAAATCACTCAACCAGTAAACCAACAAGGACAATCCGCACACGGTCGTCGTTTGCAGCATCGCCCAGCCGCATTGGCCGAGCGCGCCCCATGCCGCTCGAATCTGGCCCAGCCCGCGTTCACGCCGAGACCCGAACCGGCTCAGCAAGTGAATCGTATCGTCGACCGCGATCCCCAGCGCCACGCTCGCCGTCATCACCGAGCCGATGTCGAGGGGCAACTCGATGAGGCCCATGAATCCGAACAATGCTACCGTTGGAAAAAGATTCGGAAGCATCGCGATCAAGCCGCCAATGACGCTCCGCAGCAAGCACATCATCACCACGGCCACGACCCCAAATGCCGACAGAAAGCTGCTAAACAAATCGCTCAGCAACACCTGCTGAGCTTTTTGCACAATCGCGACACCGCCGGTGAAAGCAACGGTGGCTGGCACGTCGCTATCCGCGACCGCCGCTTCGACCGTGGCTTTGATCTCTTGAATTTCAGTCGAGTAATCCGTGCTCTCGCTCTGGGGCATCCGCACGCTAATTCGCCAAACTTCCGCCGCTTCATCGCGTGAGATGAATCCGAGTCGACCCAGCGACGATTCCGGATCGCGGATCAATTTCTTGATGACGCTGCGTGTAGCAGTACTCGATAGGCTGCGGCCGGAAGGTACCGGTGGCACAAACGTTACAGCCGATAGCACGCCGTGAACGTCCGCATGATCGAGCGCCGCGATGTGGGCTCGCTTGATCGTGTCCAACCGCTCGAGTGGATCGTCGTCGGGTGTTGGCGGCGGGAACGAAACGAGAACCTCGCCGTTGACGGTCGGCCCGATGTGTTGTTCAAACCAGCGATATTGGACACGGATGTCACTATCGGCCGCGAACATTCGTGGAATGTTGACGGAAGTTTCTAACCGCGTTAGTCCCGTGGAAAGGAGCGCGGCAACGATGCCGAATGCGGCGATCAAGAGCCAAGGCTTGGAGAGCCGCTTACGCACCTTGGAAACGCACCATTCCACCGCTGATTCGAAACGCTCGAACCAAGGCGAAAAGAATCGATTGTGGCGACGACGGCCACGTTTCTCAGCCGCTTCCTCCTCGCTCGGCACCCGCGTTAGCACCATTGCACCGGGCAACAATAGAAATAGCATCAACAACGTGAACACGACGCCCGCCGACGTCACAAAACCGAAGATGCGGATCGGTTCCAATCGCACGAGGATCAGCGATCCGAGTCCGATGACGGTGGTTCCGGTCGCCAGTAAGCAAGGCATCACACCCGCACGCATGGCCCGCTTCGCCGCCGCCGCCGGTGTCAGTTCGGGAAACTCGTGCGCAATGTCGAGATAGTAATTGCTCAAGTGGATGCCAGAAGAAACCGTGAGCACAAAGACGAGCGGCGGTAATACGATGAGTACCGCATTCATCGGCGATCCACTGAGACTGACCAGCGACAAAACGAAGCCTTGACCGAGCACCGCGACCGCCGTGATCACCAGCGTCATCGGCACGGAACGCAAACAGATGAAGCACAAGACCGCGGCCAGGATCGCCGAGGGAGGTGAAAATGTTTGCACGCTCCGCACACTCTCGTCATCGACGGTCGCACCCTCGAATGGACCGCCAACCATCGCGATCTCGGGTTTCGTATGCCCCGTCAAGCGACCGAGCACCTCGCGCAACCGCGGCAGAAAAATCCGTCGGTGAACGAGCGAGGGTTCGCCGAGCGAGATGACGAGGCACGTGCGTGATTCGTCCGGGCCCACGACGCTGCCCTGCAATCGATTGATCGCCACACTGCGTGGTAACCTAGCCGGCGATGACGTCATTTGGTCGAGCATCTCCGATCCGTTATGGACCCACAGCAACGGCCGTGCGGCTCGACAAATATTCCTCAGTGACGCGACTTCACCCGCCGCCCAGTCCGGCAAATCGATCAAGTCATCGACATCAATCTCCGGCGACTCTTCGCAGAGCGGACGCAGTAATTGAGTCGCTTGGGCGAGCTCTTCTGAACCCAGCTCAGCACCCTCCCAGCTGATCATGACGATCTCAGCGACCGAGAATCGTCGCAAGAACTCGTTGAACTCGGCCTTCTCGGGGATCGAGTCGGGCACCCAATCCGGGGGGCGGTTGAACAGGTGATGGATCGCGTCCATCGAGTAATACGCGCACGGACTCGCCAACAGCAAAATCAGCGCAATGCCGATCTTGAAACGCCGCAGGTAACGTGCTCGCAGCGGTTCTTGTTCGGCCTTCATTGCTTCCGCCATTCTCCCCGTGAGCATCCGTCCGAAATCCTGTTCTCCATTGTTTATATGCCCTCGGCTTTAAGCATGGCAGGATTTTGCCAGCATGAAACCCGCATTTCTCGGTTTCTTGCGGATGCCAACGACGGCTGGTGAATCTGTTCCGGCGGAAACGGAATCCGGTCGCCCGCAATCTCGCTGCGCCAATGGTCTACAATTGGGGGTTCACTCACGTGTACGATAACCGCGGTACCGTTTACTTCCTCAAACGAACAAATCACTCATGAAATCCAGTTATGACTGCGTGGTCGTCGGCGCCGGACCGGCGGGAAGCTCGACGGCGGCAATCGTCGCCGAGGGTGGGCTCAGTACCTTGTTGGTCGAGCGAGAAGCCTTTCCGAGATTTCATGTCGGTGAATCGCTGATGCCAGAGACCTATTGGCCGCTGCAGCGTTTGGGTTTGACGGACCGCGTCAAACGAGCCGGCTTCCAAGCCAAGAAGAGCGTTCAGTTCGTGTCCAACAAGGGCAACTCGTCAGATCCATTTTTCTTTCGTGAGCACGATTCTCGCGAATGCAGCACGACGTGGCAGGTGGAACGCAGTGAGTTCGATAAGATGCTGTTCGATCGCGCCGCGGAACTCGGAGCGGATTGCCGTGACCGGACGCGGCTCGTCGATGTTCGCTGGGATGATGCTGGCAAAGTGAAGGGCGTGACCGTCAAGGACGCGAGCGGTTCGGTGCATGAGATCGCTTGCCAAGTGCTTGTTGATGGTACTGGCCAACAAACCTTCATGGCCAACAAATTGGGCCTCAAAGAAGTCAACCAAGATCTCAAGAAGGCCGCGATTTGGAGTTACTGGAAGGGCGCCGTACGTGGGGACGGTGACAACGAGGGTGCCACGATCATCATGCACACGGAGTCCAAGGACGCTTGGTTTTGGTTCATACCGCTCTCACGCGGCATCACGAGCATCGGCGTCGTTTCGGACAACGATTATCTGCTCAAGGGTCGTGGCAAGCCCGACGAGGTTTACTACCAAGAACTCGAGCGTTGCCCAGGGTTAAAGACGCGACTCGAGTCGGCGACCCGACTCGGCGATATTCGCACCGCCAAAGAATTCTCTTACATGACGACCGAGCACGCCGGTGAAGGCTGGGTACTCGTCGGCGACGCCCTTGGATTCATCGATCCCGTTTACTCGTCGGGTGTTTACTTTGCCCTCGACATGGGTGTCCGCGCCGGCGAAGCGATCGTCGAAGGCTTTGAGAAGAACGACTTGAGTCCAGCCCAACTCGGCAAGTGGACGGCGGACTTCAAGCAGGGTGCGACATGGGTCCGCAAGCTGGTCCACGCTTTCTACAACCGAGACTTTAGCATCGGTCGATTCATGAAGGAGTATCCACAACATCGCGGTTGTCTCACCGACTTGCTCATCGGACGCGTCTTCAGCGATGAAGCGGGCCAAATTTTTAAGGACATGGACGCTTTCATCGAACGTGAGAAGATGTCGATGGTGTAGGCGATTTTGAACTGACGGTAATGAGTTCAAGTTGATCGGCCTCGTGCCCACGCTCTGCGTGGGTACGACATTCACTTCACTCCGCTGCAATCATCATTGACCACCGTGTGGTCGACGTTAGCTACCCGCGTGGAGCGCGGGGTACTAAACGGGATTGCTAATCCCAGCAGCTCAACGCTCCGTTGGGCAGAGCTCCGTTTCATCGATCGCGAAACAATAGATCTCACTCGGGTTGGCAGGATTGAAATCATTGTCACAGCAAACCCAGAGCGAACGCCGACCATCGGGAAGCGGTTGGCCCCAACACAACCCTTCTGGTTTTTCGTGAGCCCGTTCACCACCGAGCCCGAAACGCTTCTCAAGCAGATCCAAGAACAGTGTCTTCTTCGCGTGGCGGACACCTGTGGCGGCACCCGAGGTCAGCAAGGAGTCGATGTTCATGACGTCGGTCGCTTCGCCGATATCCACCATGAAGATCTTCTTGATCTTGGCCGCCTCGCCACTCTTGCTATCGCGTTCAAGAACCAGAAAACGACTTTCATCGATCGCCAAAATTTCGCTGACTCCACTCGAAAGACCATCGAGTTCGTAAACGATTTCGCGTTCGCACGCGTGTTGATGGTTGTAGATCAGCCAGCGGCAGTTGAGCCCGAGGCACTTGTCGTTCTCGAGCCTGCCGTCTTGGATCAAGGGGCTTTGGAAAACGGCGACGGTCGTGTTGCCGCTCGGTGTGACGGCGACGCCCTCGAGCCCGCGATTCGGGAACGTTCCGGCAATGTGCTGGCCATCCACGGGCGACACCAAACGAACGGAATCCGGAATCGGATACTCCGATGTGATACGTGCTGACGCGTCGACCGAAACCAGATGCGGGCCGTACTCGTCACTGATCACGAGCGACCCGTCCGCCAACCGGCGAATGCCTTCGGGATCGAATGCCGTCCAGTGACTCTTGTCGGCCGAGTGCAGATCCGCATCGTGAGCCACCAGTGATCCGACGAGTGGTTCGCCCGAGGGCGAGGTGAATTGCTTCGTGGTGATCAGCTTCCATCGGATCGACTTCGTGACCGGATCTACGACCAAATCAGCCTCATGCAAACGACATGGATACGCTACCGCACCGTCGCCGGCGCCGCGGTCGGGTAGCAGAAGAAATCGGTTGCCCTCGCCGCTGTACTCGATCGCTGAAAACCCGCCGAGCGAGTCCGCGGGCGATCCATCCTCGAGGTTGTAATCGAGTCCGCTCAAGTCATGTTCGCCGCCACCAATCCTGACCACACCCACCAACTCGATCGACGGTGACGTCACCGCCAAGGATGCCGCGGGTGTGACGGCATGGGCGCGGATGCTCGGAATTACCGCGAGCAACGAAACGATCAACACAAAACGCATCTTCATCAATGAAATTCCTGAAAGTGGCAACATCAGCGGACTCGAAAACTACTCTTCCGTGATCACTTCGTGACCGTTTTTGGTCGCCAGGGAAACGAGTAACAACCCGTCCATCTGGGCATTCATGAAGTGGACCATGCCGCGCGACGGATGTTGTTGATGGCCGAGTAATCCGACGCACCAAACTGGGGCGTTCCATAGGTGATGCCCCGATCATTCATCAACACTTGGGTCGGTGTGATGCGCGGTGCGCCAGTCGCCGACGGGCACAGGAATGTTTTGATATTCGTCGTCGTCGATTCGTTGTTGGCCTCGGCGAACCAGCTCAGATTCTTGTTGTACTTTTCGAAGGCCGGGGTTTCCTCCAGGAACGGTAGCACCATCATCGCAATCACAACCAACAATTCGACCAAGGTGAACCTAGAACGAACGCGATTCATAGAATCTCTTCCGATAGATTTCCAATCTCGCGATGAAGGCCAGCACTCGCGACCAAAATTCACTGCGACATCGGCGGGAGTATGTGAACAACTCGTCAAGTTCTCGTGTTCGAAGTGTTAATGTTTCATGAAGCTGGCTGGGTTATGCTAGCGGAGCAGAAAAGGCCGTTGAGTGCCATTTGCCCCTGCGAAGCCGCCATTCTCGATTGCTCCTTGAGCGAGCCAATCCGGGGAGCGGCATGGTGTCCGCTGTTGCTGAACCGGCAAATGCGACTCAAGAGCGGTTTTGAAGAGAGTTTGTCGAACTGGTTAACGGGTTGCTGTATAACAATGACTATGCTCTCGCGGCCGATCGCCGTTTTCAGCTTCCGCCAAATCCGTTCGATTTCGTCCGTTTCACCATGAGCTGTTGTCGCTACCGCTTGATCCCCGCCGCGTCCCATGGCCGGCAAAGCAGGTTCCAACCGAGTGTCATGCTGGCGAGCGTCGCGCTGGCGGGCATCGTGGCGCTACTCTCGGCGGCGGGTTGTTCACCGGCAACCGGCCCAACGCCTACGGCGTCTACGCCGCCTACGGCAGCCTCGCAGCCCGGGCCGCCAGCCGTGGCCACGCTGCCAGTGCCGCCTGAGGCGGACGAACTGATCGATCGCGGCGGTTTAATCCGGCGCAGCGAAACGTTGGCGGCGAACGATGACTTCGGCGGCGCCGCGGAGGTGCTCCAGAAATTGCTCGTTGCCGATCCGAGCGACGTGGAGGTTTTGTTCCGCTTCGCAAGTATCCAGGCTAGCCAGGGCAACCTTGATGAAGCGATCACGTTGTTGGATTCGATTTCGGCGAGCGATCCCGAAGCTGGGCTGGCGTCGCTCGGCGAAGCGGCGGGATGGTGCATGTTGCTGGAGCGATACGATGACGCCGAGGCACGTTACAAAAAATTGCTCACGCTCGCTCCCGACACGGCGATCGCGCGGCGTCAACTGGCGTACCTGTTCAACCGCCAGGGACGACGGCACGAAGCGGCGATCCAGATCGCGACGTTGTGCCGGTTGGGAAATGTCCGTCAAGAAGAATTGCACGGCCTGATGTCGCTGAGCGATGGCGTGTTTGACGACGATGTGTCCGCGGCTCAACGTCCCGACGGAGAGTTGCCCTACTTTCCGATCGGTAAGTCGGGTCAAGCGCGAGTGGAGTTCACTCGGCTGAGATACGCCGAGGCTGCTGAGCTATTGCGTGAGGCGTGTGAAGATCGAACGACGCCAGAGTCGATTCACGCGTTTTACGGACGCTCGCTCGCCGAGGCTCAAGACGAAGTGAATTTTTTGCGGTGGTTGGCGGGAACAACCCCGGCCACGCGTGAACATGCGGAGTTCTGGGCGGCGTTGGGGACGTACTTGATCGAACAACATCGCTTCCCCGAAGCCGCTCGAGCACTCGGTGAGGCGGTTCGCCGCGACACGACCGATGCACGTTCCTACCGTCGCTTGAATCAAGCGCTCGTCGCGCTCGGAAAAAACGACGAGGCGACGCGGTGGTTTGATCGCTATGTCGAGTTGCGAAAAGTCACGCTCGCGAGCAACGAGATCGCAACGAATGATGCGCCGGACTCCGCCGCGTTCGCGGACATGGTCAGTGGTCTCGAGAATATGGATCGACGCCTCGAAGCGATTCTATGGCGGAGCGTCGCTGGGTTCTATCGCGCGCTTGCCCCAGCGGAGACGGCAAAGCTCAATCAAGACCGTATGGCGATGGCGAATAGCACGCAAGCCTTCGGGACTGAGAGCGAGCGGCTCTGTGGCTTGGATATCAGCCAATTCCCGCTACCGAATTTGGATTCGCTCATCGCTGGTCAGCCAGCGCGTTGGACGTCGCCAGAATCCATCGCGACGATTGCCGAAGCGGAGATCACGACGACACCGGAATTCAAAAACGTCGCCGCCGAGATCGGACTTGACCATCACTACCGCGTCGCCAGCATCCCGCAAGCCAACCGGTTTTCGATCTACCAATCCCTCGGCGGTGGCGTGGCGGTTCTCGATTTTGATCGCGACGGATCTCCCGATTTGTACTTTGCCCAAGGACACGCGGACCCGCCGGGCTTCATCAGTGA
>JBBSJZ010000095.1:0-14272 GCA_038256795.1 Pirellulales bacterium
AATGACGCCGCCAAGGTTACCCGAAGCGGCTCAAATCCGCGATCCGCCTGCGTCAATCCCACGCGACTCTGGCAATCGCAGGCCGATCTCTCGACACCGCCGCTTTAGTCCAGAGGCTTGATCGCGACGCCACGAAATTCGACGGCATCACCGTGACCGGCGAAACCGAAGTGTCCTCGCTTGAGATCCTTGCCCGGGTGCGGCGAGTCGGCCATGAATTCGGTCACGTCGGCGAGATCTCCGTCAAGGATCACGGTCCCGTTGAGCTCGACTTTGAGCTTCGACCCCTGGACGGTGACTTCCTGGAAATTCCACTCACCGGTCTCTCGCAAATACCCACGATGAGCGGCAATCATTCCATACGCCGAGCCATGAGCTTGGCGCGGGTCGAGATTGGCGTACTTGGGGTGTTCGGTATCGAGCACCTGCAATTCGCACATGCCCGAGTACGCGGCGTCCGCGGAGCCTGGGTATCGAATCGCTAAACCATTGTTACCGCCTGGTGGAAGCTTGAACTCGACGCGGGCGACAAAGTCACCAAATTGGTCTTGGCAAAACAGCACACCGCCTTGGCCTTCCTTGCAGCGAATCGCGCCGTTTTGGACTTCGTAATTATCGACCGCGCCGCTCCAGCCCGTGAGGTCCTCGCCATTGAACAGCGGCGCAAAACCGTCATTGCGGTGCGACTGCAGAATCTCGTTGGCTTCGTCGGCGCCGATCTCGCGGACTTTGATGTTGCGCCAACGGATCTCGCCACCATGCGTCTGCAATTGGATCGGACCACGGGCAACCAAAGGCGTTTTTCGGTCCCAGTAGTTTTCCATGATCGCATGGTCGACGACGTGCTTATCGTTGAGCCACACGCTGGTGCGCGTACCGATTTGCTGGATCCGAAACTCATTCCACTCCCCGAACGCCCGGTCGGCGAGTTCACTGGGGTCCTTGCCGGCAGCCCCGGCAGAGTTATTCCACAATCCTCCAGACCCCTTGTCTTGGCCATCGGAAAGCTTCTCGGCGCCAGCATTCCAGATTTGCACTTGGGGATTGGATTTCAAGTAGATGCCGCTGTCGGCTTCTGGGATCGTCTTGTACTCAATCAACAATTCATAATCGCCGAACATCCGATCGGTCGTTAGGAAAACACCGTGCCCGTCATTGACCAATTCACCATCGGCGACGCTCCAGTGCTGGATCGCGTTTTGTTGCCATTCAGCCATTTTGGCGTCGCGCTCCTCAATCGGCATCGCGGCCAACAACCGTGGATCCAATGTCGATTCACCATGCCATCCGGCTAGATCGGTGCCGTTGAAGAGCGACTCGAATGCACGCGTCTTGGTCGTGTCTTGACCTTGAGCGGGTGAATACGCGATCGCGATCAAGACTGCGATTGCACAATAACGTTTTAGTAACAAGTGAGGTTTCAAAGTTAGCTTCTCATCAAGATGTTCGTGGACATTCGCCATTCGAGCAACAAACTCGCGCTGGCGACTTAAAAAAGGAAAAACTCATGGTCGCCCCCATGGTCTGGGACGACGTCGTACTCGGCGAAAAAAAGAGCCCGCCCGTTACTCAAGCAAGCGGCCGCTCTCTTCCTACCCGGAGCCTGCCCTCTCCCCCCAACGAAGTGTTGCGGGAGAGTGGCCCGATGAAATCGCCGCTCACCTTAGTCGCCTGGCGACTACATCTTGATCTCGAAACCCTTGCGGCTTTCGCGACCTAGGAAGGCATTGGCTTCGTCGTCGCCGACAATCTGGCGAGCGACGGGGTCCCAATTCAGTTCGCGGCCCAGTCGGATCGAGATGTTCGCCAAGTGACACGTCTCCAGCATCCGGTTGTGGGACCAAACGTCCGAGATCGGTTGCGTGCGGCTGCGCATCGCGGCGATGAAGTTTTCGCTGTGATTTTGACTGATCGGACCCCCGTAAACTTCTTCCACCGCGCCTTCGGGCAAGGGATTCGTCTCCAAGGCTTCAATAGGCTTGCCCGCCAACTTGCCTCGATTAACGAAGAAGCGTCCCTGAGTACCCTCGAACAGGATGCCATTGTCGCCTTCGCTGGTAATGATCATGGGAATGTCGCCGGGCATGTTGACGAGAATCTCGAACTTCGTCGGCGAATTGTATTGATCGCTGACGACCGGATGTCCGTTTTTGTATCCCACCGGTAACGAGTAGCTCACCGGCGTCACCTTGTTGGGTCCGGTATCGGTCGCACCGAGTGCCCACGTGGCGATGTCAACGTGGTGGGCACCCCAGTCGTTCATTTGGCCGCCGGAATACTCATACCAGTTCCGCCAAGCGTAGTGACAATTGGTGTAAAGTGGCACGCCGCCACCGTAACCTTCCCGCATCTCGGGCAGCGCCCGGTAAGGGACCTTGGGCGCCGGTCCGAGCCAGAAGTCCCAATCGAGGCTTGCGGGAGCCTCGATGGCGGGGATCACAGGAGAGTTGGTGGCGCCGTTGATGCCACAGGTGACCTTTTGGATTTCACCGATACGGCCCGCACGGATCAACGCGATCGCGGTGAGGAACCGATTGTCACACTCCGTCCGCTGCATCGTTCCGACTTGAAAAACACGTCCGGTTTGCTTGACGATCTTCTCGATCAACTTGCCCTCGTCGATCGTTAGCGTCAGTGGTTTTTCACAGTACACGTCCTTGCCAGCGAGCATCGCTTCGACCGACAGTTTGGTGTGCCAATGATCCGGGGCACCGATCATCACCGCGTCGATATCGGTGCGATCGAGAACCTCGCGGTAATCCTTGTAGCCCTCGGCCTTCTTACCGGTCTTTTTCTCAAGCTTTTCGAGGTTAGCCCCGAGCACATCGGCGTCGACGTCGGCAAATGCCGCGAAGTCAGCAAACTGTGTCGTTTTGTCGGTGATCGTCCAACCCTGGTTCCGCAGCCCAATCGTGGCAAATACTGGGCGCTCGTTGGGCGATAAGTCGGCGAAAGCGCGACCCGAGGAATACATCATCACGCCAGCGGATCCGGCAGCGACGCTTCCTAAGAATTGACGGCGGGAATGATTCACGGAACGTTTCAATGGCGTGGGCATGCGGCTATCTCAATCAAGTTGCAGCGGAGTTGGGACAAGGATTCGACCGCTCCAGAATAACGGATCCGATCCGCCGTGTCGCCTTTTTCGCAAATCGCTTCGGCAAAATAATCCACGGGACTTTGCCGAGGGGCAGTTCTCACCTGAAAACCGGGGCTTGAGCAGGACCGCTAAACAAGCGGTATCGCGGGCAATTTCTCTCGCGCACGTTTTGTGCCAGGGTTTTGAGATGCGTTCTCAGCCCAAAGGGCGACACGTGACGAGCCGGTGGCGCGTCAGCCATCGGACGACCTGGCGGTCCGCCATCCAAGGCCGGTGGCCGACACAAGTCGATACCTAGGATTACCGTTGCAACCCTAAGTTTTCACGGTGACGCGGCGCCAGGCGCAACTCTTGCCGGTGTCGCGACGTCATCGATCGGTTCCGCGATATTAAACGCACAAGTTCGTGGCGGGGGACATCGACGTGGTGACCTCAAAGCCGAGGTCGCGGATCATTTCGTAATCGGATTCGGGAGCTTGGCCCTTGGTGGTGAGATAGTCGCCGACGAAGAGACTGTTGGCGACGTACAGTCCGAGCGGCTGTAGCGAACGCAGGTGCAACTCGCGACCGCCCGAGATGCGCAGCTCGCGTGTCGGGTTGACGAATCGGAACATCGCCAGGGCACGCAAGCAATCCTGAGGTGACAGCGATTTGACGCCTTGCATCGGCGTGCCGTCGATCGCATTGAGGAAGTTGAGCGGAATCGATTGCACACCGAGTTCTTGCAAGTCGAAAGCCATCGACACGATGTCCTCCAATTTTTCGCCCATCCCGATGATCCCGCCGCTGCACATTTCCATCCCAGCGTCGCGAACGTGCCGCAGTGTCTGGATTCGATCGGCGTAGGTGTGCGTGGTGCAGATGTCGGCGTAGTAAGCCTCACTCGTGTTCAGGTTGTGGTTAACGCGGTCGACGCCGCAAGCCTTCAAGCGGTCGGCTTGTTCCCGAGTCAGTAAACCGAGGCACGCGCAAATATCCAGGCCGTGTTTGCGTTTAATCTCCGGGACGACCTCCTCGACCGCCTTCATCTCACGCTCATTGGGGCCGCGGGCGGAGATCACGAGGCAGTAGGTCTTCGCGCCACGCTCAGCCGCGATCGCGGCTGCGTCCAGCAATCGATCACGCTGAAGAATGTTGTATTTCGGGACCGGTGCCTCCGAGACCTTGGATTGGCTGCAGTAATGACAATCTTCGGGGCATAATCCGCTCTTGGCGTTCATCAAAAAGTAGAGCTGGACCGTGCGACCGAAGTAACGTTGGCGAAGGCGAAAGCCGGCCGCGAGAATGGCGAGCACGTCCGCGTCCGGCGCCTGGAGAATCGATAACGCGTCGCCGCGCGACAGGGGTTGTCCATTTAGCACCGCATCCGCCATGCGGTCGTAGCGCTGCAGCGATAGGCTGGACGCGGCGGCGGAGTCACTGGCGGCGGAGACGCTGCGAGTGGAGGGCGTTTCGAGATCGATCGACATAGCTAACGTTTCGTGGAAGTAACTCGGTTGTGCTGGTGGAAGTCGAGGCGAACGCCTCGCTGGCCGCGTGCTGGGGACATCGAATCCCAACGGCCCGAATCGGCTACCATATTGAAGCGCTGATGCAAAATCGACAAGAGTCCCGAAACTGAAAAGCACGTGATGCCCCACTACTTCGTCCGCCTCGGTGCATTCTCCGAAATCCAGGTTGCTGCCTCCGATGCCCCACTCGAGCGAGGTTCCCGGGTGATCTTGAGGTCGCCGCGTGGCGTCGAGCTGGGCGAAATCATCTCGCCGGCCGCAGCCGCTGAAATTGCGGGTGCTGCACCGCTGCAGGTCTTGCGCGGGGTGGGTAGCCAAGACGAAATGTTGCTCGCTCGGCTCGAGCGACACAAACGGCGAGCCATCGAGAAGTGCCGTCTCGGATTGTCGAGCCGGCACAGCTCCGCAACGCTGCTCGATATCGACCATCTCTTTGACGGGACTTCGCTCGTGCTGCACTTCCTCGGCAGCGTCGATGCCGATACCGAAGCGTACGTTCGTGAACTCGCTTCGGACTACGAGTCCGTCGTCCGCACCGGCCCCCTCGCGAAGTTGCTCAGCGACGGATGTGGCGAGGGGTGCGGAACGAGCGCATCAAAGGGTTGCGGCGGCCAGTGTGGGAGTTGCGCCGTCGCGGGGGCTTGCGGCGTTAAAAGCTAGCTCCAAACTCATGCTAATTCCACTCGATGTCGTTGCGAGTGTGCAGTCGTTGAGTGATTTGGTGGGAACCGGCGGCCATCATCGAAAGGCGAGTAATCACGTCATCGATTTTGATTTGCTGGGCTTCGTGAATCAGCATCGGTGTCATGCCGGGGATGACGGCGACGGTGAGCGAGCCGTTGTGAACGCCGCGCAGCTCGCTTTCCAATTGCGTTCGCTCGGCGTCGGTACCCACGACTAAAATCAATCGTTGACGCCCGCCGCAGGCGAGCAAGTGGGGTCGCACGGCGGCGAGCGCCGATTCGATCGTCGATTGCGGCTTGGCCTTGCCAGCACCGAGTGTCGTGCTGCCTCGCACCAATGTCGCGGTTTCGGCCATGTTGTTCGTCGCCGTAGTCGCAGTCGCGGTTTCCGTAGCGATCGAATTCGACTCGAGGGTCACCTTAACGATCTTGACCGTGGCTTCGGAAATCCGGCGAACTAATTCGTCAGCGTCAATTTCTTGAGCATCAACAACGACGTATCGCATCAAGTACGACTCGGCGACCTGTTGATGAAGATGTCCCATCGTTTGCTCGAATCGGCTCGCGATTTCCGCGGGCATGCGATCCCAGGGATTGACTTTGAGACTTTCGTCTTGGTTGAGTTTCTGTATCCCCTGAGCGAGCAATGTCGCCAAATCCTCGAATCGCTTCAGGAAACCGACGAGCTGTCGTGAGATTTCGCTCAATCGCTTTGCCGCCTGCTGAATCGCGACTTGCTGAAGAATTGCTTCACCCGGATCGCTGCTGAGCGATTGAGGGGTATCGGCGCTGACGAGCTGGGCCGCATCACTCGCCGTTCGCTGGATCAGCAAGTGGAGCGCTTCGATAGCGGAGATGACGTCGACGCGTCGGTCTTGCAGCCGGACCAGCAACTCGCGCTGTAGCGCAACGAGCGTTGATGCGACGAACGGATCGGCCCCGGCGTCACCGTTGCATTCTTCCAAGCGGGCTTTCAAGTGAGCTCGCACCAAGGGTTCATTGTCTCGCGATTCCACCGGCATTTGGGCGAGTTCACGGCGCAAGTACAAGCTGCGGGATTTCGCATCTTCGCCAAACGCGCGACAACTCAATTCACAAACCGAGTCACTGTCCAAACTGCACCGCCGCAGCAAGCGTTCGGCGAGCGGCGTCGCAATTTGCTTGGCTTCTGCGGGCCGTCCCATCCAGCGCAAGAACAAGGCTCGCACGGTCGCCGGGGCCAGCAAGTTTTCTTCGAGTGCGCGAACGCCGCCGAGCCGGACGACACCAAAACTTCGCAGCGATCCCGAACCGAGCTTGGTACTTTGTTCATCACCATCGGTGCGCCGCGACGCGGCCAACAAGGCACCGGCGCCGGTCGTATCCGCCCAAATGTAGTCGACGATGTTCTCGACGGTTCCCGCAATCGTTTGCTGGGGTGGACTCGCGACAACGTAAGCGCCTCGCATCGGGCTGCGCGCCGCCGGCAAACTCGGCAGCTTCGCACCGGCATCGCCCGGGTAGCCGTTTCCGGGTTGCATCAGGTGCCGCATCTCGACGAGTGCCGCGCATGAATCGTGGATCGCGAGCGGTCGGTTCGAGTCCGGACGCAGCGATTGCATTGAAAGAATCGGCATCACCACAGCGTGTTCTAATCCGGCTTCGTCGAGCAGATGTCGCAGCACGTGCGCGACATCGATGAACATCCCGCTCGCCGTGCCACCCGAAATCGAACCGACGACGTAGACGTGGGGTGTTCGATCGCCACAAACGGCGGCGAGGTGCGAAGTCGACTCGCGGAGCGTTTCCAGCACTTGGGCGGCATGGTCGACGAGGGCCAAGCGGCCGAGGGGTCGCATCCCTTCCGTCGTGCGACTGCGCGGAATGTTGTAGATCCACCTTCGCGAAATGGTGGCGAGGCGGTCCGCGGACTCGGTGCGGTACTCGGTCGCCCCCCGCAGCGGCGTATGAATCGCTTGGCAAGGTGGCACGATGCCGGACGCTTCGCTGAGTGACGCCGCGTAAATTGATTCCGCATCCGTGTCGATCATGATCGAGTGCAAATCAAGGGGGCTGGCCGCCGAGAGTTTACTGACGCGGCCGCGCAGGCTCTGCAAACAATCGGCACCGATTCCTCCGAGCGCGACAACGAGCGCGTGCCCCGTGACACGAATCAAGTAATTCGAAGGATCGGTTTTGAGTTGAGGCAAGTCTTGAACGACCGCTTCGCTATTGCCGTTAGATACGAGCGTGTTCCGCGCGAGTGTATCGCCGCCAATCTCGCAATCACCGAAACCCGATACCGAAGTCCGCCCGCGCGGTTTGCGCAGCGTCTCCACGAACTCCTTGCAACTGGCAAAACGTCGTTCAGGGCTCTTCTCCAGAGCACGGGCGACGACGGGACGATCGCTCGGCGGCAACGATTCGAGATCCGGTGAGCTGCTGACGTGCTGGGTCGCCAACTGGGCGATTGTACGACCATTGAACGGACGCGAACCCGTCAATAGCTCTTGGTACATCACCGCGAGTGAGTACTGGTCGCTATGCATGCTCGGACGGCCATCAAAGACCTCGGGCGGCGCATAGATCGGCGTCAATCCACCGATGACGCTGCAGTCGTCATCACGTAGGTCCTTGAGCAAGCCAAAGTCGGCAACCTTGACGTGACCGCCGACGAGTAACAAGTTGCCCGGTTTGATATCTAAGTGCTGGAGTTGGTAGCTTTGGTGCAGGTAATCGAGCGCGTCAGCGGCATCGTGCATGTAGGCCAACATTGCGGCGCGGGGGATGCCACACGATCCACGTTCGCGATGCCGATTGAACACATCTTCGAGCGACCCATCAGCGAGTTCGGTAATGATCACCAATTGGTCGTCGACGATCTCGAATCGTTCCAGCGTTAATAAGAATGGGTGATGCACTCCCTTGATGCGTTCGAGTGAGCGAAGCTCCCGCGTCGCGCGGTGCTGTTCCATGTCGCCGAAGACAAACTTCACTGCCTTCTTAAGCCCACCGGGTGCGTCTGCTCGCCAGACTTCTCCAAAGCCGCCACGACCGATCATTTGCTCGAGTCTATACCCGGCAATCGGTTCGTAGCCCGCTTGGATTTTTTTTAAGTTGGTGGTGGTCATAGGATTTTTAAACGGTTGCGAATGGTTTGCGGTCAATCGGTGCTCTGCACCCGAGCCCTCTCGAAATTGCTTTGCTGGAGTGCGGGATCGGGGCGGGGCTGGGTGCTTTAGATTTTTCCGAAGTAGCTACGACATGCTTGATCGAGATACTCCGGGCGAATCGTGGGAGTAATCTTCCGATACTTGCAAAAGTTCGCGACTTGGTTGAGCACGTCGCGGGGGTGACAGCGACGAATGGCTCGACCCGTGCGTTGGTAGAACGCGAGTAAGTGCTCCGCTGCCGCGGGTGTATCCGGGAACCCGAGTTGGCGGCTCACCATGGTCATGATTTTGCGGAACTCGTCCGGCGACGGATCGTCAACAAACACCTTGTAAGGAACACGGCGCAGGAAGGCCTCATCCACCAGCGCCGACGGTTCAATGTTCGTCGAGAACAAAATCAATTGCTCGAACGGGATCTGGATCTTTTTACCGGTCGGCAAGGTTAAATAATCGAGTCGATTCTCCAGCGGTATGATCCAGCGATTGAGTAGTGCCTCCGGCGCGATTCGCTGGCGTCCGAAGTCGTCGATGAGCAGACAGCCACAGTTGCTTTTCATTTGCAACGGTGCCTCACAAATATTTGAACGGGGGTCATGCCGGACTTCGAGATTCTCCATTACCAATTCGCCGCCGACGATCACCGTGGGTCGCCGGATGCGAGTCCAGCGCCGATCCCATTCTTGGATCTTGAGCAATTGACCATCGGCCTCAGGAATGGGTGTCGGATGATGGTAGGCGTCGTCTTGCAACTTGATTAAATTACCATCATCGTAAATCGCATGGGGAATCCAAATTTCTTGACCGAGGCAACTCGTTAAACACTGGGCGATCGTCGTCTTACCGTTTCCCGGCGGTCCGAACAAAAACATACCCGCGTTCGCGTTGATCGCGGGTCCGATCAGATCGAGCAACTCATCTTGGTAAGAGATGGTTGATAGCGCGGCTCGAAGTTCATCGCGATCGACAGCTTCCAATCCGGCCGCTTGAGCTTCGACGCTGAGGATGTAGTCGCTCAGGGGCACGGGTGCGATGCCGACGTAGCTGCACTGCTGCATGTAACCCGTGGCTCGCTTTTGCCCCGCTTCGGTGAGCGAATAGTAGTAGTCATTGAACGATGCTGGGCGAACGTGAACGATCAACTTGCGGTTGCGCAACATTTCGACCATCGGCTCAATCACCCGGAACGGTAATCCCATTCGTTCGGCCGTGTTGCGACCGCTCAGCGTTCCGCCGACGAGCAGCGTCTTGACCAGCAGCCCCTCGATGAACGATTCGGACAATCCGGTCTCATGCACGTCGCCCGGTTGGGTCGGCCAGAATTGATCGTCGGTCAACAGTCCGCCGAGCATTCCGGATTCGATTGCATGCGTATCGCTCGTTAGCGTGGTCATATCGAACTTGCGTCTTATGAGGTTTGTACGGGGACGATCGCGGTCGCGGGACTCGGCGACCGCACAAAGCTAGCTCGTAATCTGGTGTCTTCGAGGATTTCCTCGCGTCGAGCCAGTAAAAGCTAAAATGCGGAATCAATCCCGCAGTCGCTCGAAAAATTTTGAGAACTGGCGAGGCGTAGGTCATTTGCGACCTACCTTTGCAAGGCGACGCCACCGGGTGTTGCATTGTTCGACCGTTGATTCGCGAAAGACGAAGTTCAACCCACCATGCCCTCGATCGACAACGCCACCCTCGACCGTCTCCGTCGCAGTAACTCGTACGCGGAAGACGTCTGGTTCCTCAGTGGTCCGACAAGTCCTGGAGAAGTGGTCCAGCACGTGCCGGTTGATGAAGCTCCGTACCTGGTCGGCCGCAAGTCGGGCGTGTCCATGAAATTGCAATTCCGCACCGTGAGCGGAAATCATGCTTCGCTCAGTGTGGAAGACGGCAAACTTCACCTCCGCGACCTGGGCAGCACCAATGGGACGTTCATCAATGGAAACCGCATCGAAGGTTCCGCAATCGTCAACGACGAAGATTTAATTCACTTTGCCGAAGCGCCGTTTCGTGTTCGCCGCCATTCCGCAATGGGGTTCACCTGCGGGACGGTGGCCGAGAATGTTTGTGACCAAGCCCTCACGCTCGTTCAATTCGATCGCTTGATGAGCCAACGACTCGTGAAGCCGCACTTCCAGCCCATTGTCCATATCAGTGACCGTTCACTCTACGGCCGAGAGGTCCTGGGACGCGGCAGCGTTTATGGACTCGAATCCGTCGGCGCGATGTTCCAGGCCGCCGAACAATTGAATCTCGAAGTCGAATTGAGCCGGTTGCTGCGCTGGGAAGGTATCCGCGTCGGCCGTGATTTGCCGGATAATTTGAACCTGTTCGTCAACACGCACCCCAAAGAACTCGACGATACGATCGGTTTAATCGATTCGCTGCGACGGTTGCGTGAACTCACGGGAAACACAAAGCTTGTTCTAGAAATTCATGAATCGGCGGTGACCCAGCCCGCAATGATGAAGAAGATCTGCGCGTGCCTCAAGGACCTCAACATCGGGCTGGCGTACGATGACTTCGGCTCGGGCCAAGCGCGTTTGGCGGAACTGATCGAAGCCCGTCCGAACTGCGTCAAGTTCGATATCTCGCTAATTCGCGGCATCGACACCGCCGACGAAGACCGATTGCGGATGCTGCGCACGCTCGTGCAAATGGTGCGTGACTTGGACATCCAATCACTCGCCGAGGGAATCGAAACGGCTGCGGAAGCCGAAATGTGCCAAGAACTCGGATTCGAATTCGGTCAAGGCTTCTTCTTTGGCCGACCCTCGCCCGCTTGATCACAATAACGACGC
This sequence comes from Pirellulales bacterium, assembly GCA_038256795.1. Taxonomy (GTDB): domain Bacteria; phylum Planctomycetota; class Planctomycetia; order Pirellulales; family Pirellulaceae; genus JBBSJZ01. Next base: position 11,239 of record JBBSJZ010000095.1, read on the forward strand.
CATCGCGTTTCACGATCCGTCGGCGGAGGTAAGGTTTGACGGTTGTACGGCATGGTCCGGTCGATCCGAATTCGCGCTAGCGATGGCGGGTGATTGGTCTCGATCGATCCTAGCGATCGCCCGATGTATACCACGTCGTTGTTTCTTGGCTCGTCGTTACGACGAGCGCTCCGCCGTCCTTGCACAGGGGCGACGGTGCGATCCAGAAACTCACCTCAGCAGGGAAGTTAGCGTGGATAAATCGGTCCCAACACACCTCGCCAAACGATCGAGTCGTCACGGACGCCGGCGACGATCTCATGGCTGGATCGCTTGGGTGGTCACTCCCACCGCGTCGATGTTGGCGGTCACGGGTGTTGCCCAGCAAGTGAACTCCTTTGTGTTGCAGGCTGAATCGCCGCCAAGGACGCACTTCGATGCTGCCAGCTTTCCCAACACCGCTTCCGCCCCGTCACGACTGCCGTCGATCCAGGGTCCCGCGAGATTGCCGGAACCCGCACGCGAGGTTGTCGTAACTTCGGCACTGGACCAGCCCACGGCGAGTTATACCTCCGCACCCGCACCGACTTCACGATTCCAGTCGATGCAAGTCCGCTCGCAAACTTGGTTACCCTCCGTCACTCCGTCGACCCAATACGTCGAGGGGCGTCGTTTACTGGACCAAGCACATCACGAGCACAGCGTCGCCGCTTTCGCTTCGGCCGAAGCATCCGCTTGGAACTCCTTGAGAAAGCTCGCGGCCGCTGCGGATACTTCCAGCGGTGCCTCGACTGCCATCGCCAATTTGCAGATCGCCGAGACCGCGATCCACGAAGCACGCGATTTCTCCGGCAAACAGTCGCCCGCCGACGCGGCAACGATCGAGCGACTGATCCGCTGCCACCAAACCGATGTGCTGAAGCAAGAATCGGAACACGCTTTCGCCGGAAGTTCGATCGCCGCGACCGAGGCAATCGATCGCTACATGAACGAGGCTCGGGTGCGACTCAGCTCGGTCGCAGCCCAAAACACCGATGCCGCGGAAGCGATGGACTTGCTCGCCTCGATCTACCTAGGACGCAGCCAAACTCATGCACTGCCCCAAGAAACGGCACTCACACTGCGTCGCGCCGCACTGCAGGGACAACCCGGGAACGCGATGCTCGCCAGCACGCTCGGACGCCAACTCGCCCAAGCCGGTCTGCTCGCTGAATCACGATGGGCGCTGGAGCACTCCTTGGCAATCCAGCCCGATGCCGATACCCATGACTCGTTGATCGCAGTCGTTCGCCAATCGGGCCAAATCGACATGGCCCATCAAATGCAGCTCGCTAGGGAGCAACGCTACGGCAACGAGCCACGTCAAAACCTACCACGCATTCCCGAAGTTGCCCAATTGTCGCCGGAACAGTTTGCCTCGGTGTCACAAAGTGTGATGTTGCAATCGCCGACGCAAGGCAACTTTTCACTCGCCAGTGCGCGGATCAATTCGACCGCCGCAGCAATTCCCGCTGCGTCGTCCGCTGCACCACACCGCGCAGCATCGATGCAGAGTCAACCGTTGGTGCCCCAGGCGGGTGAAGCGGCAACGATTGAACCGCCGAGCACCGCCAAACCATCGTTCATTCGTGGTTGGATGAATCGCGTCGGAGGCAAGAAATGATGTTGCATCTCGCACCGACATGGCCGCTTCGCATCGTCATGCTCCTGATCATCGTGAGTCTCAACGGGACGCTGGCTTGGGCCCAGCCACCGGTCGTCGGTTCCTATGTCACGCCGAATTCGGCGGAAGGCTATGACTCACTCAATCTTGGGGATGCACTTCACAGCGAATCTTGCGGTTGCCGTAATGTTGCCGGCGGTTACCCGTGCCTGGGCGGTTGCCAGAACTGCATGATGGGCGTCGATTGCCAAGGTCATTGCGGAGCCGAGGCACGATGGAAGGACATGCGCCGCATGGCGTTCAACAGCTACGGCCCTGGGGGTTATGCTGGACCGGCTCGGCTAGCGCATTTAAGCGAGTATCGGTTGCGACCGAATGATCAAATTCAATTGTTCTACTTGATCACGCGTCGCCAGAACGTGGGTGCATATCGCTTAACACCTGGCGATACGATTCTGATCGAATCACTTGCCGATGATGACTTGTCGCGAGGCACACTGGAGAGCGGGCTGGAGATTCAGCCCGACGGAACCGTGACGGTGCGGATGATCGGTCAAGTGCAAGCGGCGGGTTTGACTGTCGAGCAATTGCGAGTGTCGCTCGAGAAGCAATACGCCAAATTCCTCGATGAGCCCGCGATCGATGTTACTCCGGTAAGAACCAATACCCTCGCTGAGGACATTCGCGCCGCCGTTGGCGGTCGCAGTGGTTTGCAGCAACAAGCGATCTTGATTCGCGTGATGCCCGACGGCAAAATCCGTTTACCGGGGATCGGTGAAATCTGTGTCCAAGGTCTCTCGATGAACGAGCTCAAACGCGAAGTCAATCATCGCTATGCCGAAATCGTCGTCGGACTCGAAGTCGAACCGGTGCTCGAACAGCAGGCGCCGCACTTCGTCCATGTTCTCGGCCAAGTGGCAACACCCTCGCGAATCGAGGTCCAGGGACCGACAACGGTCCTCGGCGCGATTGCCTCCGCCGGTGGTCATCTGCCCGGCGGAAACATGCGTCAGGTGGTGATCCTCCGCCGCGCCGAAGACTGGCGATTGATCTCCACGGTGCTCGATCTGCAAGGCGCCGTGTACGGTCGACGCCCAACTCCCGCAGACGAAATTTGGATTCGCGATGGCGATGTGATCATCATCCCCGACAAGCCCATCCAAGTTTTTGATAACTGGGTGCGCCAAGTGTTTACCGAAGGGATCTACGGTGTGATTCCGTTCAATGTCGCCTACAACGTCAACGGCTTTGGCAATACGAACCGGTAAATCGAGTCACGCTACGTTGGCGAGTCTCTCGGAGACTCGCGAATTTCAACGTCTCGGAAAGTCACTGCGACGTGGTACCACTTAACGACTGGTGAATCAGTGCGTCAGCATGTCGATCTCGGTG
>JBBSJZ010000096.1:0-14270 GCA_038256795.1 Pirellulales bacterium
AAAAACACTTCGGCGTCGTTGATTTCGCCGAGTGTCCCGAGCAACTCGGCTTTGTGCAAAAGTGCGCGAGCGTCGCCCGGTGCGCCTTCGATCCAATTGTCGACGTACGGTCTCGCTTGCTCGGGCATCCCGATCGATTCGAACCCGATTGCGAATGCTTCGAGAATCTCTGCGCCATGTTCGGGCATCTGCACCAGCATCTTCGGCAACTCGTCGACCATGTCGATCCCGGCGCCGCCTTGGATCTTGAGTAACTTTCGTTCCAGCGACGTCTGGCTCGATGTCGCACCACGCGAATCGGCGATCGATAGCAAGGCCCGCGCCCGTGCCGGATCGCCGCTGTAGCGAGCCACGCGCGCCTGTCCCAACACCGCTTCGGAGCTGCGCCATTGCCAATCATCGAGTTTTTGAAAGTACCATCCCGCGTCGGAATAGCGTGACGCAGCGATCGCTCGTTCGGCTTGGTTGCGAAAGTAGGTCGGCAATCCCCACGCGAGACCGGCAATCACCAGCACCAAGAGCATGGAAAACATCCCGACCAAGCGGCGACGAGAGGACCCTCGTGCTGCGACTGGGGGCGCCGCCGCTTTGACATCAACGGGCCCAGTTTCGGCAGTGGGTGAAGGATCCTGCAAGTTTGGTAGTTTCGTCACGGTGGACGCCGTACGCCGCCGCCGTTTGGGAGCACTCATCAGCGGTCACCACGAGGCGCGACATACAGATTGTTCAAGTACACCGTCAACTTACCGTGGACATCCAGATTCGTTTGGCTCGGGGGCACGATCAAATCAAGATCCCCGTCGAGATCCCAGTCGACGAGTGCACAAGTCGCCGCTTGGCAACGATTCTTGACAATCGAATGTCGTTTGAAATCACCATCCGCGAGTTGTTCAAACCAGGCGACGCCATCGAACGTGTCGACGGCATAGTTAGAGACTTCTTCGAGCGGCAAGTACGCAACCGCAGCGACATCGAGATCACCGTCACCATCGATGTCACCGGAGCTCGCGTGGTAACATCCGGGCATCGTCGCGATTTCGTGAACGGTGAATGGAAACTTGCCCTCGTTCTCGAGCCACTTGATACCGTGGTACGGTTTGGCAAGAGAATCGTCGAACGTATCGCCGTTCGTGTAAATCAAATCCATGTCACCGTCGCCATCAAAGTCGACGACCTCGATGCTGCTCGACCCGACCGACGGATCGTTGGCCGTGAAAATCGTCTTGGTTTCAAACTCACCGTCGCCGCGATTGAGTTTCAACTCGACCGTTTCGTATTGCTGGGTCACAAGTGCCATAAAATCCATCCGCCCATCACCATCAAAGTCGAGCGTGGGCAAGGCGATTGTGCCCGGCCGCGGATCGATGACTTTCCAAGTGTAGCGAGCCGTTGGTGTCACTGAGCTCGAGTCGTTGCCCTCGTTCGTACCCAGATAAATCGAACCGACGATATGCAGCCCAAAATCGCCGACGAGCAAATCCAAATCACCGTCATTGTCGTAATCGATCGGCCGAGCGTCGGCGACTCTCGATAGACCCAAATTCAGCGATTGCCGATTGTACGAAGTGGCTGGCGGCGTCCCGCCGGCGGATGTACCACGCATCAACCACACACTTCCTTGTTTTTCGGCTTGGGGGTTGAGCGTTCCGAGGTCGGCGACAAGGTAATCGAGTACACCATCCTGGTCGAGATCGACGGGCTCGATGTGCGCCGGGTGAGCGACGTTGCCCAATGACTCGACATCGATACCCTCGTCCGTCGCTGTGACTCGCGAGAGCTCGCCGGTCCACATATCGGTGAGTAACAACGTGGGTCGCTCGCCGTCGGTGTTCACACAAAGGATGCTAGAAACCATCTCCAGCGGCCGTGCACCGGTCCATCGCAGTTCCTGTGAGACAAAGCGCTCATCGTCGACGCGATCCGGTGGCAAGATCACGAGCTTGTCCGGTGCCGTTTCGCTGAAGTATGCCACTGCCGCCTCAACATCGGGGATCGTCAAATCCGTACGTCCCGTCGTCTTGTAAATCCTGATGGCCTGCTCCACTTCCTCACGCCAACGATCCTTGGCAAAACTGGCGGGATTCGGCGGGGCGTGACAATTGACACAGAAGAGCATGATGCTGTCAAAGTCCCCCGGCGCCGCTGCGACTTCAACCGAACGCGTAATTTCAACGTGCTTGTTCCCACAGCCCGCCAGTACCAGCGTGCACGCCGCGAAAACAATCCCAGTGCCCCATCTTCGACCTCGGTCAAGCCTACGGGACATTAGATTGATGCTCATCATGTTCATTCAACTAACCAAGCGAACGGCCAATAAATCGGTGCCGCGAACGATCGAGACCTTCTGGTTTTTTGATTGAAATAGTATAGTGGGTTCTGGCACACGGCAAGGAAATCTCCTGGCTCCGTAATCAATCGTCATGAGTTCACTGTTCGAAAAGGCACTTTACGATGAAGAATCTTTCGCTGGCGTTGTTGTTTGTTTTGAGTCTAGCGGTTGTCGGTTGCGGCGGATCGTCGACCCCAACCAACGTTGGCGAGAACGCCGACGCGCAAGCCCTCAAGGACTACGAAGCTCAAGTTGCTGCGGATGAAGCCGCCAGCAATGCCGCTGAGACCGCAGCACCAGCTCAGTAATTCATTGCGTCCAATGATCAATCGGTCGCTGGAACCACCATCTTCCAGTGCCGCAAAAATGAAAGCCTCGGTCCCATTTGGAACCGAGGCTTTATTAATGGACTCGACAGATGAGGGTCTTAGAACGCGCCTTGCACCGTTTCCGCCGATGCCTTGGTGCCGAGTGCTCCCCACAAACCGTACGGGCTTTTCACGCCAGGACCGCTGACGCCGGTTCCGTTCCAGCGCACGTGAGGTGCGCGCGCGTTACCCGCTTCGATCGAATCGGAGATGAACTTCACCGCGCCGTCCCCCATCAACACGTGGGCACCGCCCTGGTGTCGGCTCGAGATTGAATTCTGGTTGTACCGATCCGAGCCGCCCATGCCGCACATCTCGGCGTTGGGACCGAGAATCGTCATGCACTGGCCAAAATCCGGCATCGAATCCGCCCAACGGAAACCACGACCATTGGCAGCACCCAAAGTTGGAATTAACCAAAATCGTGGACGTGCGGGATCGATGCCGCCTGCAGCGTCTCGACAGTGCAGTGGATTGTTGATGAAAGGATTTGAGTTTGCTATGCCGATTTGATTGTCGGCGTTGCCGATCGTGCGAATGTCTTTATCGCCGAGGTCGGTCGCAATCTCGCCCATGGAAATCGTATTCGACAAACCGTCAATGATGTCGCGAAAACCCGTTTGTTTTCCCTTGAGAAATACGCCTCGACCGGCCGCCTGGGTATCGCGTGCCAGCCCCGTCGTGGTCGTGTACGGTAACGTGCTTCCGGCATTCGCGGAGACGAATAAGTAACCGAGTCGGTTTTGGTGAGTCGAATCACCGGTGCATGCGACGTAATTGGTTCGACCGAGGGCCGGTAACCCGAAACCGGGGTCACTCGGACAACGCAACGTCGGAACGTCCGTCGCCCACGGTGGATATTGAACGTTTTGAGGCGTCGGCCCCATGGGATTCCAAGGGATCGTGCCGCCAGGATTCGTCGCTGCCTTGTCCGTTCTTGCACGCAGCGGGTTACTGATTTGCTCCCACAACGCTTGTTGCTCCATGAAGGGGGTCATGCCGACCAGCATGCTCAGTCGCATATTGCTCGCCTCGTTCACTGAAACCCACGCGTTCGTAACGACTGAGGGGTGCGTTCCCGTGCCGTGCATCGGCAATTTGTCGTAGGCGGCATGGTAATTATGCATCGCCAAACCGAGCTGTTTAAAATTGTTACTGCAGCTCATCCGCCGCGCAGCTTCACGGGCCGCTTGAACCGCCGGCAATAGTAATCCCACGAGAACGCCGATGATGGCGATGACCACCAACAGCTCCACGAGGGTAAATCCGGACTTGGATGTTCGTTTTGTCATTCTCAGACCTCCAATGAAAAAAGAGAAGAAGGACGATCGCTGGGATCGTCAACGGGATTTAATTAAACCTTCCGAAATCATAGCGGTTTTCATTCCGTCATGGGAAGCGTTTTATCTCAATTTCTCCGAGTCAAAAATCAAGAAGAAACTAAGAGAGTGATTGGCATTAGTCTATTTTTTCGAGAGCTTTATTGCTCTCCCGCATGGGGCGTTCGACTCGTCTCGATTGTGCTTGGACCCGCTGACGCGAAGCTCGGCTGAAGCATGGACACCAACGGTTTAGCGGCGGCTATCGGAGACGGAGCGTGTCGACGACAATCAACCGCGTTCAAGTTTTGCTCCAGGTAGAGATAGATTTCGATGGCGATGACGACGTTGACGACGAAGGTGGACGAGGAATCAGCCGGGCGTGTGGACGTCGTGGTCCAGCGGTTGTGCGAGACCTCACGCAGCCAGGTTCGCGGGCTCGTTGACTATGACTGCGTCACAATTAATGGGAACGCTTGCAAGAGCGTGGCGACGTCGGTCACCCCCGGTGACGTTGTCGCCGTCCGCTATGAACCGACCCAGCGATATCGTGAGAAGAAGAAGCCGTGGCAAGATCGTACCTTTGACGTCATCTTCGAGGACGATGATTTGATCGTGGTCGACAAAACCTCGGGCACGCTCACCGTGCCCACGGATCACGACGAACGTCACACGCTTGTCGAACGCGTGACCAATTACTTGAGTCACTGTCGCAGCCCCCGCGAGGCCTGTCTCGTCCACCGCTTGGATCGCGAAGTCAGTGGGTTGTTGGTTTTCGGTAAACACCAGGCGCTCGCGGATTTGTTAATTCTGCAATTCAAACAACGCAAGCCCGAGCGATTGTACGCGGCGATTGTCAACGGTTTGATGCCGACCGACGAAGGCACGTTTGAATCGCATTTGGGCACGGGAAAGAATTTGACCCGGTTCGTGGCAAGTGAATCACGCGACACCGAACATGCCATCACTCACTACCGCGTCGAGCGACGATTGGGCGACACCACGCTCGTCGAGGTACGGCTCGAAACCGGCAAACGCAACCAGATTCGGGTGCAGTTCGCCAACGCTGGCTTTCCAGTGCTCGGTGATCCCCGCTACAAGCAAAAAATCGCGGCCCACCCAGGCTGGGCGCACAAACGCATCGCCTTGCACGCGAAGTCACTCGGGTTCGTGCACCCGCTCACCGGGGAAGCGATGATGTTCGAATCGCCCTTGCCCTCGACGATGGCTAAGTTCATCGCGGGCAACCGTGTCGCGAAATCGTAGCTCGAACCGTAAGGCGGACCGTCCTGGAACAACTTCGCGGAAGCGTCTACTTCGCCTTGGTCCACACCGGTCGCGCGTGCATCGTGATCTCGCTGTCGACATCGCGCATGCGGGATTTGAGTCGTGCGACGATCTCGGGTTCCAGTTCAAGGCGATTGTTTTGCTCACCGATGTCTTCGCCCAGGTTGAAGAGAAACCGCTTCGCAGTCCGATTGGCGGGTGGTGCATTCTTGCCAGGTTGGACTTCGAGGTATTTCCAATCGCCAACGCGGATACCTTCGAGTTGCCCTTGCGCGGAATAAAAGACGAGTTCATCGCGAGGTGATGCGTCCGTCGTGAGCGTCGCCGAAATATCGAATCCATCGATCGTGTTCCCGCCAAGGATGGGTTTGCCCGCGAGTGCCGCGATTGTGGGTAATAGATCGAGCGTCGATGTCATGGCGGCGGTACTCGTACCGCTGGGGATTCGTCCCGGTCCCCAGATCACGCACGGAACGCGTTGTCCACCTTCGAACGTCGTGCCTTTACCGTCGCGGAGTGGGAACGCGCTGCCGCCGTGGTTCTTGAATTGCAACCACGGACCATTATCGCTGGTGTAAACGATGTACGTCGATTCGGACAAACCGAGTTGGCGAACGGTGTCCACGAGACGACCGACCTCCGCGTCGATGTGCTCGATCACGCACTTGTACGCATTCGCGGGGTTCTCGTCGTAGGCGTCCTCGGGAACGTAAAGCGGGATGTGCGGCATTGAGTGGGGCAGGTAGAGAAAGAACGGCTGGTCCTGGTTCGCCGTCACGAACTCGATCGCACGATCCGTGTACCGACGCGTGATCGTCCGCTGGTCGACGGGCAACTCGATCAAGGCTTCGTTCTCATAGAGCGGTGTATTCCACTGTTTCACCGCAGATTCCTGGTCCGCCCAAAGCTCGTTGGAGGCTCGCCGAGGTTTGCCTTGGTTATCGGGATAATTCATGTCGTTCGAGTAAGGGATGCCAAAATACGAATCGAAGCCGTTGGCTCGCGGCAACGTTTCGGGATGATGCCCGAGATGCCACTTACCGACGCAAGCGGTCGCGTAGCCGAGCGTCTTCAAGTGATCCGCGATCGTGGTCTCGGCGGGATTGAGCCCATAATCGCTCTGCGGGAACAAGACATGCCGGTGCATGCCGACTCGCTTCGGATAGCAACCCGTGAGCAACGCCGTTCGCGATGGCGAACACACGCTGCACGCGGAGTAGAAGCTAGTGAAACGGCGGCCTTCGTCGGCCAAGCGATCAATGTTCGGAGTTCGGATCGTTTTAGATCCGAAGCAACCGAGGTCGTTGTAGCCTTGGTCATCCGTCAAGATGACGATGAAGTTCGGACGCTCAGCAGCGTCGCAGCAGCGATCCGGCAAGGTTGTGGCCAGCGAGCTGAGAACCAACAGACAGGCGAAACGTCGGCAAAAATTGTAGGCGGCCGAGATTTGGTGGATCATGATGTGAATCCGCAGGCGGGCGAGCGTTGAAGGTTGAGCACGCACGCTAACTTACCAGACCGCCTAGCGAATGTGGTAGCGATGGCACGTCGTGCACGCATCGCTGGCGAGCTCGGGCGTGTGGCACGCGACGCAGGCTGCTCGCGATAGCGGCAAGAAATCGTGACCATGTCGAGTTTCTTCGCTGTCATCCCCGGGGTGACTCGCCAACGACACCTTCACCGCCGCTACACTCGCCATCGAATCGCGGTGGATCGAGGAAGTCGAGGCGACTTGGTGACAATGTTTGCAATCGGCGAGTTTGGCGACGTTGACGTGTGGCGCGTGCGAAAATTTGGTGAACTCGTCCGTGCGCCCGACACGCGGTAATGATGTCCAAACGGGCTCGGACGCCAGCCCGGACGGATGACAATCGACACATGATTTGATGGCTGGTAACGCGAGCACGCGCGCCGACACTGGATCGTCGGGCCCGAGTACTGCGACCATTTCAATGAGAGCTCGTAGCGTCGAGTCCGCATGGGAGACGCCGCGGTAGCGAATCGACATCCGCACATCATCGCGGTACCAACCGCCTGCGGGCATCATCGTCGGCGCGTCGAATCGCGGCGATTCCGTCAAGCGAGACGCGTCAATCACACTCGAGACTGACGAGAGCAATGGGTCGACGGGTTGTGCATCGCTGGTTGCGAGTAAGTCACCCCCGATTAAGTCGTCATTGATTAAGTCGTCACCGAGGCGATTGTCCCCGAGTATCATTTGATCGGATGGGCTCGAGAGCGAATCATCAGGATCCGCGGTGAATGCCGATCCGTCCACCACGGGTGAGGCATTGAACCATCGCTCGAGGGTATCGGCAATCAATTGGGGTGGCATCGCGTGAACGAAGTCGCGAAGTGCGGCCGACCGCACGCCCGCGGCGCGCGCACGAGTTTCGATCGCGCCTTGGCCACGATTGGCAATTTCTTGCAGCAAACTCTGAGCCCCGCGAGCGATCGCCGCCGCGGCGTCTCGATGCGCGGTGCTAGCCAAGTTTACGTCGCTGAAATTTCGCGTGGGTAATGTTCGTATCGCCTCAGCAAATTCGGCGTCACGACTAAGTAGTAGTTCGGCGATCGGCGACACGTTCCCGTCAAGGAAGCCGGTCGCCTGGGCCGGCCAATTCGATTGTTGGCTCGCCAATTGGCGCGGCAGCATTGGAATCGACACGAGCTCGATTCCTTCGCCGCTGGTGATGGCCAGCGGTTGGTCGTGGCACGCGGCACAGGCCACTTCGTACGATCGCGTGCGAGTGATCTCATTGGCCGAGTTCTGTTCGTGACACTGACTGCATTGAAATCCGGCGACGCTGCCATTCACTTGCGAACCTGGGAAATGCTTCTGTTCATGGGTTGCATGATTGAATGCGATCTCGCCGCCGCGTCCGTATGGCCAACGCGACCAATCCGGATGATCGGTCGAGAAATTGCTGAACGACGATGCGTGACAACTTTGGCACTTGGAATCCGCGACGAGTCGCAAGTCCGCCTGGGCACCATGGTGTTCTTGGTGGCACACGCTGCACGCGATCGCGTCCTGGTCAGCGGCGGCGACGCGAGGATGCGACTGGGTCGCCGTCGACGCGAGTCGAATCTGGTCACGAACTTCTGAGGGTGTGTTGTGCGCCGATCGTGCCAGTGACGTTGGGGCGAGTGTGTGGTGACAATTCAAACATCGCTCGGATTGGTCGACGCCGTCGTGCCCAGCGCCCGCTGAGAAGAACCAACCGATGGCCGAAGCGGTCGTGACGGTGTGGCATGTCGAGCAGCGATCGGACTCGACGGTTCCCGAAAGGATTTGCGCGTGCGGTGAGGACAATTCACCAGGCTTGATCCAGCTCGGATGGATCGGACCCAACAGTGCGACGCCGACCACGACCGATGCAATCAGGAAGCTGCACACGAGCCACGGCCGACGCTTGCCTTGCCACGTTCGCTTCGGTCGACACACACCGCGGAGTGGACAGTGGCCGTGAGCATCGGGCCCGTTGTCGCATGCTTTCGCCTCACCCAATTGCCCACACAACCAAGCCCGATTGGGGCGGTCTTGGTTAGGCGGTAACGGCAAATCACGATCCGTGCGACGCATCCGAATAAACTCAGCAAGAATTATGAGGACATGAAGCGAAACGCGGTGACCGCGTGGGTGATCGCAAACGCGATCAGTAGCAGCGAAAGTACGCTGTGGACGACGACCCACATCCGCAACCGCAACTGCAATGCGTACTGGTAATCCAATTCATCTCTGCGACGCACTAGCGCCGCGAGCGCTCCCGAAGTTTCACGCCCTTCGCTCTCGAGGTATCGATCGAGTTGCTGTAGCCCCGTGAGCAACCGTTTGCGGCGTAGATTTGTCGGCGCCATGACAAACGCCAGCGATGGACGCGAGGCGAAGAACGGTTGCAAATTCTTGCCGTAGTAGCCACCGAGCACTCGGACCGCGGTTTGTTCTTTGACATCATCCAGCAACGATCGGGCGGCCTTCGAGATTTGACCACGATGCCAATCGACCAAATCAAATCGATGTTGACCCTCGATCGCCGTTAGCCGCTTCGGTAACGTCCGCGAGGCGTAAACGCCGTACATTCCGCTGAGCGTGACGATCACGAACAGCAATGACAGCGCGAACTCGAGTCGCCCACCCGCGATGATGGCGGGGACGTGGAGTAGGTAAACACCGCCCGCGAATAGGCCAGAGTAGATATGAATTTGAGTCCACATACTCACGCTGCCCAATCGCCAGAACGGTAATCGGCGCCGCACGCCGAGCAGCACGAGCAAGAACAAGCACGCCAGCACGGTGCTTCCCGTGAGCACCTCGGGACGTCCGAGATTCATGCTCGTCCGTGATGCGAGCCACCTCACGGCAAAGATCGCCAGGGTGGTGATGGCGAGGGCGAACCAACGCCGCTTTCGAAAGGAGATGTTTCCTAGCATCGCTATTGCCGCCGCTCCAGCCATTCACGCAGAGGTTTGCTTTCGCTCAAGTCGATTCGCACGAGGGCATCATGGGCGCACGCGGCCTGGCACGCGGGTCCCGTCGGCGACGACGAGCACATATCACACTTGGTCGCCTTGATGATCGGTTTGCCCGTGGTGGCGTCGTGGTAGGGGCGTCCCTCGTGATCGTTCACACTCGTCATGCGAATGTTCTCATAGGGGCACGCCGAAGCGCACGTACCACAACCGACACAGATCGGTTCGTGGATGGTCACGACACCGGTGTCCGTGTCCCGAGCGATTGAACCCGTGGGGCAACCGATCATGCACACGGGATCGGCGCAGTGCATGCACGCCTGGACAAATTGCAGCCGATCGTGAGTCGAGCCTTGCCGCACGAAACGAGGATTGCCATCGTGGACGCTCGCGCACGCTTTCACGCAATCGTCGCACCGCGTGCAGCGATGCAAGTCGATGACCATCGCTTCGCGACCGTTGTTCAAACGATTCTGGACGATGAACTCGAGTAGTCCCGTGGTTTCAAATTGCGAGCCGGAAGGATGTGCGAGGCCACGCGATTCCGCACTTGTCGAGTTCGCGGGCCGAGATGCCTTGCGGCGATCGTCGCTCGCTCGTTTCCCGAAAGCTGGTGTCTCCACGAGCAAACTTGCCGCGATTGCGGGTAACTCACTACGACGAATGTACGGCAACACTTCGGAAACGAACGTTTCCGCGGGGATATGCAGCGTATCGAGGAATCCGATCGCGCGAAGTGATTGTTGCAGCGGCTGCGGCGGTGAGGTCTCATCACGAAGCGCGTTGTAGGCGAGTTCCTCCAAACCGAAGGTATGGCTCTTGCCGACGTAGGCGACGGTACGATGCCCCGCTCCGAACTGTTGACTGACCCGGCCAAACCCGCTGCGAACGATGATCAACTCCGTCGGCAAGCGTCCTTCCTCAGCCACCATCGGCTCGGTCAAGATTTGCTCGGCGGCGGGCAGTTTTCGCGATCGTTTGTAGTCCGCATTCCATTCCATTCGGCCGTAAGATTGCAATTGGGTTGCTTCGACCACTCGCGATAAATTTGACTCGGGGACGTGACGCATCAGCGGCAGTTCGCGGAGGTGAATCGGCAACCACTGGGTCCGATAGTGATCGTCGAGAGAACGACAAAAATCGGGATCGCGACGCAGGATCCGCAGCCCTTGCCAGCGAATTTCGAGCAGTGTCGCTTCGGTTTCTGCGATCACGGTGGCGGTCCGCGGCGCCCGATACATGGCGGCGACTTCGCCGAACAATTCACCGGGACCGAGGGGTACCGTTTCGTTAGTACCGAGGACCGCATCGACGTCTTGTAAGAAAATCGCCGCGCGGTCGTCGACTTGGCGGACGGGCGTTACCCCGTTGGTCATGCTCAAGGTGATTTCATGAGGCTCGCGCGCTTCGTTGACGCGAGACCGTCGCCAGAACCGTGACAACGCTTCGCTCCAAGACATTTTGGTTTGGGGAGTCCGCCCGAGTTGCTCGCCGGTGAGTGAATCGAGTACCAAGCGAACACCGCCAGCGATCACGAGGTAGGCGCTGTTGCCGTAGTCCCCCTCGCGAACAATGATCTCGCCAGGTTCACATCGATGCAGCCGGCAATCGTTCTTGAGGATGCCTTCGAGCGGCGTCGTTTTAGGGAACGCTTTGGCATCCATGGAAGCGAATGGCTCACGCGACTTCAACCAGTTGACGTCGGATTGGGACATCAGCGCATCCATCGGCGCGTCCCAGCGTTGGGGGCGACGAACGGCGATCGTTTCCGTCGGCTCCAGCGGCAACACAGTATTGTCAATCACGAAATTCGGGGGCGTTCCAACGGCACAGCGAGCGTCCCGGTAATTACTGAGGCGGCACCGTCGTCGTCAAGTCGAAAAGCGTGGCAATGAATGGACTGGACGGGTGATTCGGTGATTTGTTAGACGTCGCGAGACTTGGATCGAGTACCCCATTTTCCGCCGAAGAATCGGATTGGTTTTTAGCGTGAAACATTTCGTCAACCATCGTCGTGCAGCAATGATCATCGCCCTGTTGACGGTCATCGTCATTTCGGGCGGATGTGTGCGCCGGCGGATGACGGTACGGACCAATCCCCCCGGTGCAACCGTGTCGGTCGACAATCAAGTGATCGGTACATCCCCCGCCGCGGCGAGTTTCACGTATTATGGGACCCGCGAGGTTCGGATCGAGAAGGACGGATTTCGTACCGAGACCATTCGCCGCCGCTTGAATCCGCCGTGGTACCAGTTCCCAGGACTCGATTTTGTTTCGGAAACCTTTTGGCCCGGTGAGCTACGTGACGAGCGGATCATCGATGTCGAATTGGTTCAGAAAGAATTGCAGCCGCCCCAGCAAGTTATCGAACGAGCCGACGCGCTACGACAACAATCTCGAGCCGGAGTCGTCACCGCGCCGCGTTAGCAATCTCTTGCAAAGGCCAGTGCCTTGCTGTTGCTGAGTCGAATGGCCGCGCCGCTGGCGATTTGTTTGCTGTTCTTCAGCACGCTTGTCGGCCAGTCGCAACTCGCGTTTCGCGACGTTGGCCACTTCTACACGCCACTCTACGAGTATGTCGCGGAGCGATGCGTCCAGGACGGTTTACCGCTGTGGAATCCGCTTGACCAAACCGGGATGCCGCTCGTCGGAGAGACAACGACGGCGGTGTTGTATCCGTTCCGCTACGCACTGTACTTGCTGCCGCTGAGCACGGGCACGTTGATGGCTTGGTACGTGACGCTGCACCTCATGCTGGCATCACTATCCGCGTGGTGGGCGGCGCGCTGGTGTGGCGTGTCGCGAATCAGCGCCGGGTTGGCTGCGGTCATTTATCCGCTTTCCGGGACCGTTTTGTTTCTGTACACGAACCCGCCGTTCTTGGTAGCCGCAGCCTGGATGCCGTTCGTGCTCGGTGCGTGCATGACGCATCGCTCGATGCTGATGCGAAGCCGAGTCGGAATCGTATCGGTCGCGCTCGCGATGATGGTGCTCGGCGGTGATCCGCAAACGGCTCTCCATGCTGTGGTCGTGTGCACGTTGCTGCTCAGTATTCAAGTCCTTGCGCGTCGCGATCGACGAGCTCTGGGCGTATTGACGGCATTGGCGATCGCCGCAATTTTTTCCGGCTTGCTCGCACTGCCCCAGTTGGCCGCATCCGTGTCGTGGAGCCAGCAAAGTTACCGAGTGCGTAACGATGAGCCGAAGTCGTTGTGGAAGCCACCGCGGACGGGCACGCAGCAGTGGGACGCTTTCTCGTACTCGTTACCGCCGTGGCATTTCGCCGAACTGGTCTCGCCGAATTTGGCTGGCGATTTGTTCCCAAGCTATCGTCGCTGGACGGCGATGATTGCCGACGATGGACGCGTTTGGAATCCGAGTCTGTATGCCGGCATGATGTCTCTGTTGGCGGTCTTTATTTCGCTGGGGTCGGGGCGGCTCGATCGTTGGCACGCGGTCGGTGCTATCGCTGGACTGGGGGCGTGCGGCAGTTTCGGTGTCGCTTGGCTCCTCGGTTTCGTTTCCGATCGCGCTGGCGAACTCGATCCGGCCGTGGGTGGATTGACTTGGTGGATGTACCACTTCGTCCCTGGCTACGACGCGTTCCGTTATCCGGCGAAGTGGTTGCCGATGCTATCGCTCGCCATCGCCATCATCGCCGCCCGGTTTTTGGACCACACGCTGTGCCCGAGTTTTCGGTTCAAGCGGATGCCAATCATGGTCGTTGTCACGGCACTCGTTTCGGGGCTCGCGGTGAGCTACGTGATCCAGTTTTATTGGAAATTTCCGGACCGCTTTCCGAGTGATCAATTTTGGGGGCCGCTCGACATTGATGCCGCGATCACTCAAGTGCGATGGTCGATCGGGCATAGCCTCGTAGCGCTCGGGTGCTTGTGCTGGTGCTACCGCCACACTTCGCGGTCAACAAACCAGCATCGCAGGCGTTTAGCCACGCTCGTGATCGTGATCACAACCCTGGATTTGACATTCGCGGCACATCGCTGGATCGCGACCATCGATCAATCCGACGTCGCAGCAGCAGTTCAACAGTCACCGACGCGGACGGCAGCGACTCGATGGTTGAGGACCATTTCGGACGGCGGATTTCCAAAGTCATGGCGCCGTGAAACGGGTGCACAGCGGCTTCTCGAAGTGGAAGCGACCCAGCGAAAGAGCTGGTTCGGACGTTGGCACTTGGCGGACCGACAAGCGGTGCTGAACAATATGGCGTCCATTCGCAGCGACGCATCGACGCGATTTTGGCAAGCGATCGGTGTTTGCACTCGCGAGATGAATCTCGGAGAGCAAACGCACTTGTGGCGCAACATCCGCGATTGGTTAGCGGTTGATGGCGCGGTCATCGCTCAGAGTTCGGCAAGTACTGAGAACCCGACATCGGAGTTGGTCTTGGGCGATGCGAAGTTCATCGTCGACGATAAACCACCGAGCGTGTTCCGAGTGCACACGCGGTGGCACCAGCGTCCGCCGAGTGAT
>JBBSJZ010000097.1:0-14261 GCA_038256795.1 Pirellulales bacterium
CCAACGCCGCTTTCGCGGTGAAGGGCGCTGGGGACGAGTGCTTCGCAGACGAGTTGGACTTGGCACCCCGCAAAACGGAACTCGGCCTGGCCGCGATCCGCCGCAGCGGCATTGATTTGCCGATCCACTTGAGCCGTTTGTGCGAGGCACCGCTGCTGAAGCCAGAGCAAGAGAAGTTGTTGTTTCGCCGCATGAATTTCTTGTTGCAGCAAGCCGCACTTCACCGCGGATTGCTCAACATCAATCGGCCATCGCGGAGCCGGCTCGAATTGATCAATCGCTTGGTGGCGCTCGCCGAATGGCACCGCGACCGGATCGTCGAAGCGAACTTGCGTTTGGTATTCTCGATCGTTAAGAAGTTCGTCAATCCGAACAACCAATTTGATGACTTGCTAAGCGATGGGATTGTGGCGCTGATTCGCGCCGTCGAAAAGTTTGACTTTGATCGAGGCTTCCGCTTCAGTACTTACGCGACCCAGGTCGTGCGTCGCGGATCGTATCGCACCGTGGTCCTCAACCAACAGGATCGCCAGAAGGTGTTCTGTGGATTACAGGACCTTGATATCGACATTAGCGATGATGACCGCGCGGGCACCATTAGTGAGGGACGTTGGCACGAATTGCGTAGTCGGCTGGCGGTGATGCTCGGCGATTTGGACCGTCGCGAGAAGTTCATCATTCGCGCCCGATTCTCCCTCGGTTCCCATCGCAAGGTTCACACGCTCCAATCACTGGCGGATCGCTTGGGTGTATCGAAGGAACGCGTGCGTCAACTCGAGCGACGCGCGATGGAAAAACTCCGCGCCATGGCGGGCGACATTCAACTAGCCGAACTTGAGTCATGAGTGAACCCGAGCGTTATGCTGCCACGACCGCTTTGCCCGTCTCCGTGCAGGCGTCGTTCGCGTATCACGCTCGGCCAGGCGCACTGCAGCGATTGATTCCTCCGTGGGAGTCCGCAACGATCGAATCTAGCAGCGGTTCGATCACGGTCGGCAGTGAAGTGACGCTGCGTGCATCCGTACTCGGAATCCCCGTCCGTTGGTTGGCGCGGCACACGCACTACGACCCACCGCACCTGTTCGCGGACACGCAGGTTTCCGGTCCGTTTGCCGCCTGGGATCATCGCCACGAATTCAAATCACTCGATGACCAGCGATCCGCGCTGACCGATCGGATCGAGTATCGACTTCCCGGTGGTCGCGTCGGTCAATTTTTAGGCGGCTGGAAAGCACTGGCGACAATCGAGTCGATGTTTGCGTATCGGCATCGCGTGACGCGGGACGATTTGCAACTGCAGGCCGATCATCCGACGACGCCGATGACGATCGCAGTTTCGGGATCGAGTGGGCTACTGGGTTCTCAATTATGTCCGCTGCTGAGCTTGCTCGGTCATCGCGTCTGGAAGCTCGTCCGAAAGCACGACGATGACCCCGAGTGCCTCGCGGTTTGGGACGATGCCGGGGATGCCGCGAAGTTGGTTGAGGCGGATGCGGTGATTCACCTCGCCGGAAAATCCATAGCGGATTCCCGTTGGAGCGACAGCGTGAAGCAAGAAATCCGCGATTCTCGGGTGAACAAGACGCGCGAGTTGTGCGAGAAGCTGGCGAAGCTCGAACGTCCCCCCAAGGTGCTGCTTTGTGCGTCCGCGAGTGGCATCTATGGCGACCGTGGCGACGAAGTGTTGGACGAAGAGAGTCGGCCGGGCAGCGACTTTCTCGCCGACGTCGCGAAGGAGTGGGAAGCCGCTTGCCAACCGGCCGTCGATGCCGGAGTCCGCGTCGTGCACTGCCGTTTTGGGGTGATACTTTCGCCCCGAGGTGGCGCGCTGGCGAAGATGCTGGTTCCAGCCAAGTTTGCCGGCGGTGCTTTGGGTTCGGGGACACAATGGTGGAGTTGGATCGCACTCGATGATGTGCTTGGTGGGATCTATCACGCGTTGACAACCGAGTCGCTCGCTGGCCCGATTAACTTTGTCGCTCCCGAACCGATCCGCAATCGTGATTTCGCGGACGTGCTCGGCGGAGTCGTGGGACGTCCTGCGCTCGTACCGGCACCGGCCATTGGATTGCGATTGGCGCTCGGTGAGATGGCGGACGCGCTGTTGCTTGCCAGCACGCGTGTGGTTCCCAAGGTGTTGCTCAATAGCGGTTATCGGTTCCGGTTTGCCGATTTGGATGCGGCGCTCAAGTACTCGCTCGGTTATGACCGCTTGCGAGCGAACGACGCGGAGCATCCAGCTTGAACGCGACGCTCACGTTGCTGGTGAACCTGGTTGCCACGTGGTACATGGTGGGATTGATTTGGATGGTTCAAGTCGTCCACTACGCCATGTTCGATCGTGTCGGCGAAGCTGAATTTGTGCGATACGAACAGGATCACAATCGGTTGATCACTCCGATCGTTGCGGTGCCGATGCTGATCGAAATCGCCTCCGCCTTTTCGCTGTGCGTGGTGGCACCGACTGGAATACCCAAGTCATGGGCGTACGCCGGATTCGCGATGGTGATGGCGATTTGGCTGTCGACAGTGTTCTTGCAGGTGCCCTGTCATGCGAGGTTGAGCGAGGGATTCGACCCGGCCACTTTTCGTACGTTGGTCGTAACGAACTGGATTCGCACGATCCTGTGGACGGCGCGGGGATTACTCGTCGGCTACGCCACGTGGAAACTTCTCGATTCTCTCCCGCCGCCACTGTCGTCGATCCCGCACTGAAGTATTTCTGGGGCGATCTGGCTTTCTCCCACGCGTCCACCGACTGCGAGGCGGTAGTCGACCTCGACAGTCACCGGTCGTGGACTCATTCCCTCGTCCACTAGGCGTAATAGGCCTAAAACAGCGATGATTGCGGCTTTCGATCGTGAATTCGTTGTCACGTCCGAGACTTGCGGCAACTCGAGACATGCTGTGGCGTCCTGAATCGCCCACAATCCGTTGTTGCCTTGAGTCGATTGTTGCCGTGAATTTGAGGATGAGATGATTTGGGAAGCCTGGCTCACGTTGTTGGTCGCTTTTTCGCTATTGATCACACTGGCGCTAAGAATTGCGGCGACGGATTTGCTCGCGATCGCCTGTTTGGGTGTTTTGATCCTGGTCCAAGTGATCACCGGAACCCCCAATTTGCCGGATGTTCGGTCGGCGGTGCTCGGCTTTGGCGATAGCGGTTTGATCACGGTCGCGCTTCTATTTGCGGTCGTCGCCGGGCTCGAGTTCACGGGAGGCACCGAGCTGGCCACCGGCTGGTTCCTGAAAAAAGCTCGAACGCTGCGCGGGGCCCAGATGCGATTGCTACTTCCCGTCGCTGGGTTGAGCGCGTTTCTCAACAACACACCCGTCGTCGCGGCGATGCTTCCCGTCGTCGGTGATTTGAGCAAACGCATTCCTGGCAGCAACAGCCGGCTGCTATTGCCGCTTTCGTACGCCACGATCCTTGGCGGCATGTGTACGCTCATGGGCACGAGCACGAATCTCATCGTGGCCGGCAAGTACACCCTCAAGTCCGGCGGCGAATCGCTCGGATTTTTTGAGCCGATTTGGGTCGGCGTCCCAGCCACGTTGCTGGGCGTGGCCTACATCATGCTTGTCTCGAAATGGTTGCTGCCCGATCGCAAGCCTGCGGTCAGTACCGCGGACGACCCTCGCCAGTACACGGTCGAGATGCAAGTCGAAGCTAGTGGACCACTCGTCGACAAGACGCTCGAGGAAGCGGGCCTGAGGAATTTGCCAGGATTGTACGTGGCTGAGATCCAGCGGAATGAGAACGTGATCACCGCGGTAGCATCGAGCGAGCGATTGCGTGCCGATGACGTGTTGATCCTGGTGGGTGCCCTGGACAGTGTCGTTGACCTGCGCAAGATACGTGGGCTTACCACCGCCGATGATCAATCTCGCAAGCTGAACGTCCCCGCTTGGAATCGTACGCTCGTGGAAGCTGTCGTCAGCCCGCGTTGTGCATTGCTCGGTAAGTCGATCCGCGAAGGCCGCTTCCGATCGCACTACGGTGCCGCCGTGGTCGCGGTGGCTCGCGGTGGACGCCGGCTGACGGGCAAGCTCGGTGATGTGCAACTCGAAGTCGGTGACGTGCTGCTGCTTGAAACGACGCCGAGCTTTGTTCAACGGCGCAGCGAGTCGCACGACTTTTTCTTGGTCAGCAAGGTCGACAACGCCGTCATCCGGCGGCCCGAAAAAGCCTGGGCGTCGCTGATCATCCTGGGGGCGATGGTCGTGGTTGCGTCGGGGACCCGTGTCGGAATTTTGCCAGCCGCCCTGGTCGCCGCGATCGCCATGATCGCGCTGCGCTGCTGCACGACGAGTGAAGCGAGACGCAGCATCGATTGGCCGGTACTCATCGTGATCGGCGCGGCGATCGGGATCGGCAATGCGCTCGGGGTCAGCGGCGCCGCCGCCGCGATCGCGGCCGGGTTGTTGGACTTGGCCAATCGGCATCCCCTCGGTTCGCTCGCGGCAGTCTATCTGGCGACGATGATTTGTACGGAGATGATCACGAATAATGCGGCCGCGGTCTTGATGTTCGAGATCGGCTGGAAAGCCGCTGAGAACCTCGGTGTCAGCGAGATGCCGTTCGTGATCGCCGTGATGATCGCAGCGTCGGCCAGCTTCATGACACCGTTCGGCTATCAAACCAACATGATGGTGTACGGAATCGGCGGCTATCGGCTGAGCGATTACGTGCGCCTCGGTTTGCCACTCAATGCCATCGTGTTTGCCGTATCGATGGTCATCATTCCATGGGTCTGGCCGTTTTAGGAGTCGTCAATCGCCATCCATGATTGATTCTTTGATCGCGACAACGATACCACGGCGACTGTGTGCCAACGTGGTGATGCGATCGACATCTAGTCCCAGCGATTCAGCAAGCTTGATCGCCAAGTCGACATCGCGGACTCCATGGTATTGGTTGACTTGCGAATCATCGACATAGATCGTCTCGCGGTCGTGGCGGAAACCTGACTCCAGCGCGTCCGCGAGCTCATCGATCCACGCTGACGGGACGCCCGCGGCGATGCAATGTTCGCGGCTCCAAATCTCGTCGCCGGTACACTGGGCGAGAATCGCCAGTGCCCGATGTCTGGCTATCACAGCAGCATCGCATCAATCTTGGCGGCGAGAATGAAGTCATTCTCGCTCAACCCAGCGATGGCGTGCGTCGTGATATCGACTCGTAATTGCCGATAGCCAGTGAGATGCAAATCCGGGTGATGCTGTTCCGCCTCCGCGATTGC
The DNA here is from genome assembly GCA_038256795.1 of Pirellulales bacterium. GTDB lineage: Bacteria > Planctomycetota > Planctomycetia > Pirellulales > Pirellulaceae > JBBSJZ01. The sequence goes on from JBBSJZ010000097.1 coordinate 5,244, forward strand.
GCCGATGCGATTGCACGCATCCAGTGCCTCGACGAACGACTTGAGTTTCCACTCGCGAACGATGGACTTGCCGTCGTCCGCAAGCGACCAATTTGGCGTCGCCGTCAAATGCGCCGCGACCTGGTCCGGCGTCAGCACCGCCACTCCGCCTTCGCAGGGCACGCACTTCGCTCGACAAAGTAATTCAGCGGTAGGATTGTTCATGTTGATTGACAGGCGTCGAAAAGAGGATCGTGCTCGCCCCAAAAGTGGGTGGCTGCACGCTTGAAATGATACCGATCTATTTGATGAGCTGGGAGCTCGGTGAAAAGTGATGCAGCCCCGCTGAACGCTCATTCGTTGAAATCGCTATTGACCGCCACTACGCTTACTCGGGGGGTTTGATATAGTCCTGTCTGTGTTGTAGGCTCACCCATCAGAGCTACTCTTAAACAATGACACCCATGATGGGCTGAGGCTGGCGATTCAAACATGAGTGCGGCAACGTTCATTGTTAGCGAGAGTGCCTCAGTGCGGTCGCGATCGACTGACGATTGGTTACCGGGGGTCTACCTGGAGCTGCGGCAGCTGGCTGCATCGCGACTCAAACAAGAACATCCGGGGCACATGCTGCAGACGTCCGATCTCGTTCATGAAGTGTATTTACGACTTGCAGCCTGCGACGGCGAATCTGGAAACTGGCTAAATCGAGCCCACTTTTTTGCGGCGGCCTCCGAAGCGATGAGACGGATTGTGATTGATCATTGCCGCCGCAAAAAGCGACTCAAGCGAGGCGGACAGATGCACCGGTCGCGAATCTCGCTGGACCGCATTGCCATGACGACGACCACTGTCGACTTGCTCGCGCTCAACGAAGCCTTGGACGCTCTCGCCAGCGTTGATCCTCGCAAGGCGTTGCTCGTGAAGCTGCGTTACTTTGCAGGACTTTCGATGCCCGAAGTGGCACGTGTTTTGGAAGTCTCGTTGCCCACTGCGGAACGTTCATGGCGTTACTCGCGTGCGTGGCTAGCCAATCGTCTCCAGCACCCCAACTGAAATACGCTGTGCAATTTTTCGGTCGGTTGTTGTCTGGGTTGTTGATTGGATGGGGTAGGTTCTGAACGAGCTACCAAGAATTCTGACGAATTCCTTATTTTCTCTGATGGGGTTAAAGCGTCAACGGCGCATGAACGACTAGTGCGAACTGCACAATGTCGTTCGCCGTCTCCCGCCCTCAGCCCCACAGGCAAGCTCATCATGCACCGACTACCCCAACTATTTACCACGCTAGCATTTTTCGCAGTGTTAGCCCTCGCTAACTCGGCGAACGCTGGAACCATTGTCTCGACCCACGATATGGTCGCTCGCCAGCAAGTCAATCTGCTCGGCATTGATGCCGTGCTGGTCGCCCGTGGGCCCGTAACGTTCACGTTCGACGTCGATGTCGATGGCAATACCGTACCTGGCGGTGGGTCCAATATGAGTTCGCTATTCAAAGGGTTCCTACCCGACGAGTTTGCTCCCTTACGCGTTAACGGTTTCGCCTTCGACCTGTACTCGCTCGATCCGGCCATCGTCGTCGCCTCGAACAACGGCACCCATGTCAGCGCCGCCACGAAGTTCGGTCTACGAGTTTTCGCTGCACCAGGCGTCGCGCTCGCCGAATTTTTTACCACCACAAACAGTATCTTTGCATCCGACGTCCCGAGTCTGCTGGACTTCAGCGGCGCTGTCTTCCGCGACGACAACCCGCTGGGCGATATAACAGGGATTTTTATCGGTCCTAACTTCATTGGCGTCCCTGAAAACGCCCCTGTTGGCGTTAGCTTCAACCGCACCGTCACTCCCGTCCCCGAGCCTTCCACACTGCTGATCGGACTTGTCGCCGCCGCAACCTGTGTCCGCCGCCGCCGAAGGAAATAGCTGACGCTAGCAGCATCCCGGGCTCACTCCGCTTGGATTTTGAACTTCAAATCCGTGATTTGGGTTTGTGGCATGCTCGATTGGATGCCCCGCAGAATTTGCCGCTTTTGGAAAACCAGTTCCTGCAGGGTTACGGAATCGCTCGCGTAGAGTCTCAACACTCCCCGGTTGAGCGTTCCCACCCGGATGCTTGATCCGAGCGGTTGCCCGATGGCAGCTGTGATGCTTTGATGCAGCTCGTCGTTCGCGGTGGCTTGGGCGTAACCACGACGCGACATCAACTGGCTGACCAGCGAACCTATTTTGCGAACGGGGCGTGGCTTGCTCAAGTGGGCTCGCTGTAGAGGCATCGATGCTGGTGGGAAATGGATGAATCGCCTCAAGGCTCGACACCAAACTATCGGTCGCGAGCCATCGGCATGATCACGTAACCGTAGCCATCGTCGGTCATGAGCAGCGCCGGAGCGGCACCCGATTCGATTTCGAGGATGAAGTTCATCTCACTATCGAGCACCTTACAGAAATCCGCGACGTAGCGATGGTCCATCGTCAAGGTGATGGATTCACCGTCATAGGCGATCGGCAATTCGACCTGGGACTCGCCGATCTCCGCCGTGCTCGCTTCCAGTTTAAGCGTACCATCACCGAAGGTAAAATCGATGCCGCGGCTCTCGTGGTCGGTCACGATCGCGGCTTGGCGAAGGGCGGCAAACAGCGGCCCGATGGTCATATCGATCTGGACCGCTTTCTCTCGTTTGGGGAATACTTGCCGCCAATTGGGGTAGCGTCCTTCGACGAGCCGGGAGTAGATGACCGCTCGCGAGGTCCGCAGCAGGAGATCGTTTTGGCGAGCGGCGACGTCGACCGTTTCTTCCTTATCGCTCAATGCTCGCTCCATCAACTGGATCGCCTTGGTCGGCACGATGGTGCTCGTACCGGTCGTTTGATGACCGCCGACGCTTTCGCCCGTGCCCTCCATTCGGGCGAGCCGACGACCATCCGTACCCACGGCGATCACCGAGTTACCGTCCATCTCGAGTAACACCCCCCCCAGGGCGTAGCGACTGCTTTCGGCGTCGGTGGCGAACACGGTTCGCTTGACGAGTTCGCGAAACAAACGGGTGGGCACGACGTGGTACTTGGATTCGTCAAATCCCGACACGCTGGGGAACTCATCGGGGTTGTTCCCGGGCAACCGAAACTTGCTCCGCGATCCGCTGACGCGGATACCGGAATCATCCGTTTCGAGCGTCAACGTCTCGTCGTTGCTCTCGCGAAGAATCGCCATGGTCCGCTGGACCGGCAACAGCGCGGTGCCTTCCTGGTCGATCGTCACGCCCTCGGTGAGGTCCAAGCGGATGCCGACTTCCATATCCGTGGCCGTCATCACAATTTTGCCACCCGATGCGGTGACTTTGACGTTCTGCAAAATTTCTTTGGGTGACCGAGTCGGCGCCACACTGGCGGCCAGACTGAACGCAGCGGTGAGGGGTTCGCGTTGGCAGGTGATCTTCATGGACGAAAACTGGCGAAGGGGATGCGACGTCGATCAAGCGACTCGCATGTTGTACTCCGTGTTCCGCAAACGTGCATCTGGTTGGTGATGCTTCGATGAGGCTGCTGTGGATGGTCTCTCTTAGTAAGTATTAAATTTTATAAAACGTCGTCGCCGTAATCATCTGCCCAAAAGAGTGATTGTTTTCATTTTTTCAGTGGTAACCTGTTATCACACCTACCGTTACTGATCTCACCAGCTTGTGGATAACCCGTCAAAGTGGTGTCGAAGTTCGGTCAAGAAAAAGGCGATCCCCGCACAGACATTGACACACCCCCAGCGGGTGAGCCCCGAAATGGGGCGGAATCATGACAGAACTTGAACAGGAGTCAGACGAGTTATCCACCGCTGGAGCGAGAGAAAATTAGCTGTTTTTTTTTAAGCCACCGGGCCGTGCAGGGGATCGACGCCGGCACAAGCAGAAGAATCGGTGCGACTTCAAACTCTGGAAGGGGAGCGAGCTTGGCGGGATGGAAGGAGAGGCAGGAGTATCGGGGACATAGCGAGCCCGGGCGGAGCCAGGGCTCGAGGTACCGAGATTCAGGAGAACTTTTCGGTCACTTCGGCTGCGGCGCGGCGCAGGTCCGCATCGGTTTCGAGGAGAGATTCGGTCTTGCGAATCGCGTGCATCACCGTCGTGTGATCGCGGCCACCGAACTCAGCACCGATTTGGTTCAAACTCATCGTTGTTACTTTGCGAGCCAGCCACATGGCCAGCGAACGAGCTCGCACGACGTTCTGGCGGCGAGTGTCGCTGCGTAAATCCGACGACTTCAAGCGGAAGTGACGTGCCACCCGTTGGGTGATTTCGGAGATGGAAACACTCCGCTCGTCACTCGTCTGGTCCAACACCGACTGGATCGCCTTGTTCGTCACCGGCGAGTCGTTCATCCGGCACCACAGCCCGAGTTGCTTGATGCTAGCCAACATCTGACGTACCGAGATAGCTTCGCCAAAGCCGAGCGATAGCAGATCGAGCAGATCGTCTTGGACCTGCAAATCGAAGGCGATCGCGAGTTCCCGGAGGATCAATCGCCGCGTCGAATCGCTCGGTAAATTTAGCGGAATCGTTAAACCGGGCAGCGAGCGGCTGACCAAGCTCGGCCGCATGCCGCGGATGTCTGACGGCAAGCGGCGGCACGTTAGCACGGTCGGACGACCCGCGTCCAATCGAGCCGCTATCCGCATCGCCAATTCTTCCTGGGCGGCCGATTTGTCGGACATCGAATGTAAATCGTCGACGACGAGCACGCTCGCTTCGTCGATCAAGCGGCGAAACGGCTCGATGTCATCCGCCTCGATAGCCTCGGCATAGCGACGGGCGAACTCGGAAGCCACCCAGTATCCCTGCCAAACGGTTTCAGGCTCGAGCGAGTCATCCGTCATCGCTGCATCGATGCTGAGCCGGGTCGCAAAGTGCAGTGCCAACACGGTTTTTCCCGCACCGCTCGGTCCGACCAGCAGAATCGGGTTGGTGCCGCGGAGAAAACTCGGATCGGATCGGCACACGAATGCCGCTAACCGATTCTCGTCACCGGCGATGAAATAGGCCAGTGACGGCTCGGGGACGAGCGAATCGCGACGACGCGTCCGCATCGCGGGACGCTCCAGCGGAAATGTTTCCACGGCCCAATCGCGATCCGCCGACGCAGCCGAGCGCTGCTGTGGACTCGTCGAGCTCAGTCCGGATGCTGAGAAACCGCTGGAGGACAAACCGTCACGCTGAGAAAAATCGAGTCATTCAGTCGGGCTCGCACTACCGCAGTGCTCAACCTGGAAAGCCGAACCGGCCCGATCACTGTAACCAGACCCTGTGGAAAAGTCGATCGTAGTTCGCTAGTTTTCCACATTTCGAGTGTGTCTTAAACGCTTGTAGCAGCGAGAGATAATCTCGATGGCACGCGCCATATCTTCCTTCACAGTTAGGCGAGACACTCCGAACCGTATCGCCGAGTCAACTTCCGCTGCACCCGCGCCCATGGCTCGTAACACATGACTGGGTGGGCTGCTCCCACTGGTGCATGCTGACCCGCTGCTGCAGGCGATACCGGCTAAATCCAATGCCATTAGCATTGATTGACGATTTGCACCGACGAATGAAACGTAGCTCGTGTTGGGAAGTCGTTGGACGGATCGGCCGTGAATGACAAGCTCGGGAAACTGGGTAAAGAGCGTCGTCTCAAAATCATCCCGCAGTGACGCCATGAAGGCGGCCGAATGGGTGAGTCGCTCGATCCCCAGTCTCGTGGCCTGGGCCATCCCGACGACGAGCGGGAGCGGTTCGGTGCCCGGGCGGGTCCCGAGTTGCTGTTGGCCGCCTAGCATTTGAGGTTCGAGCTCTTCACCCGCGGCGACCCACAAGGCGCCCACGCCCACGGGCCCGTGGAACTTGTGCGGCGTCAAGGTGATGGCGGAAGCGGCCAGCGCGTCCAGTCGCAGTGGCATTTTGGCGATCGATTGAGTCGCATCGATATGCAGCGCCACGCCAGCGCTGCGGCACATTTGACTGATCCGCTCGATCGGCTGGATCACACCGCTCTCATTATTGGCCGACATGATCGATACGACGGTTGCTCGGGTCGGATATTCACCGAGGCACTCCGCCAAGCGTTCCAGGTTCACGACTCCGTCGCGATCGACCGGCAAGTAGTGGACGGGTCGGCCGCGACGCTCTTCACTTTGCGCGACCGCCAGGACGCTGGGGTGCTCGATGAGGCTGGTGATGAGGGGTCCAGTACCGCCGCGAAGACTCCTTAGGGCCAAGTTGTTCGCTTCGGTACCGCCACTGGTGAAGACCAATCGCGACGATCCAGGCTCATTCACACGGGTGCCCAGCAGCTCGGCAATCGACTCCATCGCTTCATCCAAACGTCGACGCGATTGCTGGCCCGCAGCATGTTGGCTCGAGGGATTGCTTGGGCCACGGCGAAGTTCGCCAAGCATGGCCTCGATCACCAGCGGATCGAGCTCAGTCGTCGCGTTGTTATCCAGGTAAATCAAAGCGTTCTTATCGTGCTTGCTCACTGGCCCTGGCGTCCCGCTTGAATTTCTAAGAGAGTGGGGTCATCGGCATAGTCCAAGAGCGATTCGGCGAGCAATTCGTTAGCCAATTCACGGCGATTCGCCGCGACCGATTCTCGAATGAGAGCCGCGTACTCATGACGGAGGTATTCGTTGATTTTGGGGTCCAGTGCCGCCACGTCGGTGTGCTCGTGAGCAATCTCGAACATGCGTGGCAAAAGCACATAAAGTTCACGCGCCGCGGTCCGCTGGACGAGGGGCCAAAAAAGAGCCGCGGCTTGCGGATGATCCTCGCTCCAGGTTTGCCACAAATTCTTCCCGGTATCGATTCTGAGTTGACGCATGAGCAGTTCACCGTCCGCAGGTGTAGCGACGTTCACGCCTCGCGAGATGGAAACCAAATGCCACTCGCTCGGTTGGCCCGCCGGGACGCTAATCAAATTATTTTGTCGAATGTACTGCGCCGCTGCGGGTGTCGATGATGAGCGATCAATCGGTGTGATTTGCAAGTGAACCCAGGGCAGCTCGTAAAAACTGAAAGTTCGTTGCTGAAAATGGCTGGGAGCGAATTCGGTACCGGAGACGTGTCCTTGGAATCGAATCACCAGATACAGGATGAACGAAACACCGAGCAGCGACACGGCGATGACCCAGAATCGGAGTCCACGAAAGATCGAGCCGCCGCGTCCTGGGGCGGAATTTGATGCGGCGACGGGCGGCGGCGAATCAGAAATCGAGGTGGACACGCCAGCGAGCTTGCGGGAAGAAGGGTAAAAGCGACTCGATCCGCTTAACGCCACGCGCCAAGTCGTTCGCTAAGCAATACTGTATCCACTCTCGCAATGTTCATTTCAAGGGACTGGACTTGGATCGATCGCCATGAAAAGTCGCATCCCGATGAAACGGATAAATACTTCGCCGATTGGAACGCAGTTCGCGGTAACTCGTTCGCGGCGACCCTACGGAATCACCGAACTCGCGAACGAGCGGACTGAACCGATACCGACGACGGCGCGTGAACATCAGCAAAGGGATGACTTTTCGGAGGACGGGGGTGCTGCAGCAAGTGAACGGCGGGGTGGCGCGGATAATGCCGAAGAACTGGAAGTTCGGCGGATGCGGCTGGAGGCGATTTTATTGTTGGCGAAGACACCCCTTTCAACCCGAAAACTTGCTCAGTTGGCTCACTTGGCGGACGGTACCGAGGCTCGTACACTTGTCCGCCACCTCAACCGGTGTTACGACGGGGCGGGGCGGGCGATGAGAATTGAATCGATAGCGGGCGGATACCGTTTGCTGACACGACCAGCGTATTCGCCCTGGTTGGCTCGGCTCGGACATTTACCACCCGCGGTTCGGTTATCATCGCCGATGATGGAGACGCTCGCGGTGATTGCCTATCGCCAAGACGTCTCCCGTGCCGATATCGAAGCCGTTCGTGGCGTGGCTTGCGGAGAGCTTTTGCGGCAGTTGATGGAACGCGACCTCGTGCGAATTGCGGGGCGCAGTGAAGAACTCGGTCGTCCCTACCTTTACGCTACCACTAAACGTTTCCTACAACTCTTCGGTTTGGCATCGATTGAGGCATTACCGCCGATCCGCTGGCAATCATTTCCGAGAGACCCGAATGCTCGCGACGTTAACGAGCTAGCGGATACCCATCCCAACGATTCCCCATCCAACGAATCAACGACATCAACGAAGGAGTCTGTCGTGAGCACAGCTTTCGCATCAGTACTGAATAACTCAGCGTCCACCCAGGACGCTCTGCTCGATCCACGCTTCGCCGCTGGTATCGTCGCTCCCCATCGCTCACCGGCTCTGGCCGATGATGACGATGATGATTTCGGCGACGACGATGAAGATGACGACGAGGAAGATGACGACGAGGAAGACGACGATCTCGAAGAAGACGATGACTTCGACGACGATTGGGATGATGAAGACGAGGAAGACGACGAGGAAGATGACGCCGAAGAGGATGCGGACGAGGCTGACGACGACTGGGAAGAAGTCGACGATGAGGACGCCGATGACGATGCAGACGATGAAGCTGAAGAGGACGCCGAAGAAGAAGAGGATGACGACGAAGAAGATTGGGACGACGATGACGCCGTCGACGACGACGCCGAAGAAGAAGACGACGAAGAAGAATGGGATTGATCCTCTCTCATCCCTGAAGGCCGATACGCGGCAGAGCTACTCAAGCCCAGCTCCACCAGCAGCTTCGGCGCCAGCCATCGGCCCCACAACCACTCGGATTTTTATGGCGAGTGCGGCGTGGCAAACTTGCTCGATGTCGAAACGGAATGACGTTCAACGATCGCTTAGCGCAACTTTCGCCAGATAGATGGCCGTGGTGAATCGGTCATTCGCTTCGTGACCCGAATAGTAGCTGACCCACAAGTGGTCGTCGTGCCAAACCAGTCCGGCATAGCTGGTATCACCGCCGGACGGTAACGCTTGGAACTCTTGCAGCGAAGCGGTTTCGAGATCGAGCCAACAGAGTGACGTGCGCACTTTGCCGTCGTAGAGACGGA
>JBBSJZ010000098.1:0-14252 GCA_038256795.1 Pirellulales bacterium
ATCTTCGTTGGAACGATGTGCGCGATCGGAGTCTTCTTGCTGTGTTATCGCGGGCACGATCGGATCGAGAACTGGACCGCGAACATCGGTTGCATAGCTGCGTTGACCGTAGCTTTGTGCCCGCTCGACGCGGCGAGTGATCCGCTGCTGCAAAAATCGATCGTCGGCTATTTGCACACGATCGGCGGTGGCATCTTTTTTTTGACCCTGTCGATGTACTCGCTTTATCACTTCCCGCGATCCAGCCGCGATAACACGGAGGCCGAACCACATCCCTGGGAGCGTAACGCGATCTATCGCACCAGCGGAATCGTGATCTTAATTGCTATGCTGACCATGACTGCGTACTTGTTTCTGATCCCGCAGCCGTGGAAGCAGATCGCTAACGATTGGAACTTTCTGTTCTTCATGGAGAGCATCGCGACGTGGTCATTCGCGGCGGCTTGGTTAACGAAAGGGCGCACGATCCTCGCCGACATCGCCGTTGAACTACTCGCCATCCCTCGTGAGGTCATTCTTCCTAAGTTGCTCAATGCCGGGAAGTCGGATCCGTTATGACCGAACTGGTTGCAAGCATCCGAGTGACCTTCGTAAGTTCGTTGGTGCAATAATCTGGGATCGCAGCTCTGGTTATGTATTTGTCCACAAAAAGGTGCTCCATCATACTATGCGGCGAGAATTAGACACGCTTGAAGGTAAAAACCGCAGATCCTTTGACCAATCCTTAGCGGCTTCACCAGCTCTTGGAAAACGCTGGACGCGAGAAGACTTTCAGCAACCTCCGGTTGACTGTGCCGCCAACTTGATCGGTTCGACATTCTTGTGGAATGGCTGTGGAGGGGTAGTCGTCGAAACAGAAGCGTACGCCGAATTCGGTGATGAAGCGTGTCACACCTTCGTACGAACGAGGGCGCGAGACTTTGTTCGCAATGAGCACGCGGGAACAATTTACGCGTACCTCAACTACGGAGTCCATTGGCTGTTCAATGTGTTGACGCGGCATGAGTCGTCCAATGGGTTCGTCTTGTTGAGAGCCATTGAACCGACGTCAGGCATCGAGGAGATGCGAAATCGTCGAGGAAAAGACCGACTTCGGGATCTTTGCTCCGGCCCGGGTAAGCTCACGCAGGCGCTGGCGATTGGACCGAGCTGTCACGGCGGCAATATCGCTGGCAGAGGGCTGCCGAAGCAAACGGGATTCTACGGAAGATCAAGTCAAATCGTGCTATCGGATACCCGTATCGGAATCAGCAAAGCAGCAGACCTCCCCTGGCGATTTCTGCTCAAGGACAGCCAATTCGTGAGTCGCAAACTATCGAATCAATAGTTGGGTTCGCCCAAAAATTCCGCATTCCAGCGAATTTTCGGGAATTCATTTACCCAGTTTTTTTCAGGAGCCAGTGGCAAGCGAACTGCCAATAAAATTTTCTGGCCCGATATTTGCCTCACAAAGAGTCGCCACGCAAAACACCCGACGTCGAGGGATTGCCCAGAACTCCAACCCCGGAAAAGGAATTCAGGTAAATCCCACAGCCGCACAAAGATATATTCATGAAAACACAAGGACCGACGCACCGATGTGTCATCGCCGACGACGTTCGCGCTTCTCGCGAATTACTGACTGCATGTTTGTCAAATCTCGGAGTCGAAGTCGAAGCGTGTTGCGATGGCAAGGCGGCTTGGGAAGCCATTCAACGGTCGGCTCCTTCGTTGATCGTCACCGATATCGAGATGCCACGAATGACTGGACTGGATCTATTGCGACAGGTGCGTGAAAGGAAAGATGCCGAATTTTGCCGAGTTCCTGTGGTTTTGATGACGAGTCTCCTGGATAGTGAGATCAGTGACATTGCGAACCAGTACGGTGCGGCTACCGTACTCATCAAGCCACTTTGCAAAGTAGCCACTTGCCAGGTCGTTGAAAGACTGCTCCGGGGTGACAAAGTCGACTTAGTCTACGACCCCCACTCCTCAATGCAGAAGATCAACGGAGGCCAGGCCATCTCACCCACACTCCGCCGATTGCTTCGAGAGGCTGAGTCCTGAGAACGCAACAAATTCACATGTCGTCGCTCGGGTAGTTTGCACTCTCCGTGGTTCGGGTGAGGAGTGACGATACGATGCACCACCCCCCCATATTCTTGAGTCGACTCCCGAACCCGGCACCAAGTTTTTGCAAACTGCTAGCTCAGCATAGGTGAGTAATTAAAGAAGTTTTGTCTATTTGACGGGGGATTATGGCACAACAAGTGCGTGGTTTGTTGGACTGCCGCCGCAGCGCTGGGCATAAATCGAATCACTAAAAACTCAAAAACAGGATTTCAAAAGCGATGACTGCAAAATTGAAAAACAAAACCGTTGCCTTCCTCGTGACCGATGGTTTCGAGCAAGTTGAGCTCACCAAGCCGTGGGAGGAAATCAGCGGAGCTGGAGCAGATGTGCATCTTGTCTCGATCAAGTCAGGAAAAGTGCAAGGTGTTCATCACGAGAAGCAGGGCAACAAGTTCGATGTCGACAAAGTGGTCGGTGAAGTCAATGCATCCGACTACGATGCGCTCGTCTTGCCAGGTGGCGTTTTCAACCCAGATGCGTTGCGGGTCAACGAAGAAGCTGTCGATTTCGTGCGCGACTTCTTCAAACAGCACAAGCCTGTTGCTGCGATCTGCCATGGTCCGTGGATGCTCATCGAGGCAGGTGTCGTGGAAGGCCGCAAAATGACGTCATGGCCTAGTTTGAAAACGGACCTAATCAATGCAGGTGCAAATTGGGTCGATGCAGAGTGCGTCTGCGATCAAGGCTTGGTGACAAGCCGAAATCCAGATGACTTAACAGCCTTCTGTGCGAAGGCGATTGAAGAGATCGCAGAAGGCAAACATGCGAAACAGACTGCTTAAAATCGTCAACCCAGGAAGGTTCTGACATGACCATTGCCACTGTGAACCCGGCCAACAACGAGGTTATTAAAACGTATTCGCCACTGACAAAGGACGAGACGCTCGATCGGATATCATGCGCCCACGGTGCTTACGGCTCATGGAGACGGACCAGCTTCGACGAGCGAAAGCAGTTTCTCTTGAAATTTGCGTCCCAACTTCGGCAGAGGTGTGACGAGTTTGCTCGATTGATAACAACTGACATGGGCAAGCGAATTTCAGAAAGCCGCAGGGAGGTCGAGTATTGCGCCGAAATCGCTGAGTTTTACGCAATCGGTGCTGAGTCTTTCTTGTCAAATCAGACCATGTCGAACGTCGACGCTGAGGCCTACATTCACTTCGAGCCGATCGGGGTACTTCTCGGCGTGATGCCTTGGAATTTTCCTTTTTATCAGGTCACCCGATTTGCGGCCCCGAACATCATGGCGGGCAACACTGTGCTAGTGAAACATGCTGACAATGTGCCGCAGTGCGCTTTGGCAATTGCAAACTTGTTTGATGAGTGCGGATTGCCAGCGGGCGTCTACACCAACCTGTTCATACCAACGGAGTTCGTGGAAGTAATCGTCTCAGACTCGCGAGTTCAAGGCGTTTCGCTAACGGGTAGCGAAAAAGCAGGTGCAGCAGTAGCGGGACTCGCCGGCAGAAACTTGAAACGCTCGGTTTTAGAGCTTGGCGGAAACGATGCGTTCATCGTGCTTGAAGATGCTGATATCACAAAAACGGTCAAGTTGGCGGTTAAAGGACGAATGGTCAACGCGGGGCAATCGTGTGTCGCGGCGAAGCGATTCATTATCCTCGAAGCAGTTGCCGAGGAATTCTTGAAACAATTCAAGGAGCAGATGTCGAGCATGAAAATGGGCGATCCGATGGACGAAGCGACAACCCTCGCACCTCTGTCGACCGAAGAAGCTGCTGTAAAGTTGCAACAGCAAGTTCAGTCGACCATCGACGCCGGAGCGACCGTGGTGCTGGGCGGTGACCGACCACATCGTGCAGGTGCGTTTTTTAATCCGACAATCTTGACCGATGTTACTGCCGAGATGCCGACGTACGACCAAGAACTATTTGGGCCTGTGGCGACTGTCTATGTCGTCAAGGATGAGGAGGCTGCGATTGAACTCGCCAACGATTCGTCCTACGGACTCGGCGGAAGCGTTTACACCGCTGACGTCGAGCGTGGTCAGCGCGTCGCTGAGCGAATTGAAACTGGAATGATGTTCGTCAATCAACCAACGAGATCACAAGCGGAGCTGCCTTTCGGCGGGATCAAAAACTCTGGTTACGGACGTGAACTGTCACATCTGGGAATTTTGGAATTCGTTAACAAAAAACTGATCCACCTGGGGTCGAAGGACAGCAAATGAGCACTCAAACATCACACTCCGTGCAAAGCCGACAAGTCGAACTTGCATCACGTCCCGATGGAGTGCCAACTCGGGCAAATTTCACCACCAACACGGTGAGTATTGGGCCAATTGCTGATGGCGAGATTCTCGTGCGAAATCATTGGATGTCGGTGGACCCGTACATGCGGGGCCGAATGAAAGAAGGTGATAGTTACGTTCCGCCTTTTCAGATTGGCGAACCTCTCGAGGGTGGTTGCATCGGCACCGTGATAGCGACTCGCAGTGATCGTTATGCGGAGGGCGACCAAGTCCTTGGGAATTACGGCTGGCGTGAATACTGGAAGTCGAACGGTGAAGGCTTGCAAAAGCTCGATCCCGAACTTGCTCCGATTCAATCCTATCTTGGTGTTCTCGGCATGACAGGCATGACGGCTTGGGTAGGACTGAAGCGCATTGCAAACCTCTCGCCGGGCAGCACGGTTTTTGTTTCTGCGGCCTCAGGCGCGGTCGGTTCGATCGTGGCTCAAATTGCCAAAGCCAATGACTGCAAAGTTATCGGCAGTGCCGGCAAACAGGAAAAGATCGTTTGGCTTCGTGAGCGTGCCGGTGTCGACGATGTCATCAATTACAAGTCAACCGACAATCTATCGAGCGCACTCGGCAAACTCGCGCCCCATGGCATCGACGTCTACTTCGACAACGTCGGCAGTGACCACTTGGAAGCCGCCATCGACCACATGAACGATTTCGGTTGCATTGTTTGCTGCGGCATGATCGCAACTTACAACGCGACTGAGCCGCCCTCTGCTCCTCGAAATTTGTTCAAGTTAATTGGAAAACGATTGCGGATGCAGGGATTCATCGTCCGCGACCACATGGCCGATCGAGACGAATTCGTGCGAGATATTTCGGCCTTGATTCGCAGCGGGAAGATCTGCTGGGAAGAGACAATCACGGAAGGTCTCGAAAATGCTCCAGAAGCTTTCATGGGTCTGTTTGAGGGCGACAACCTCGGCAAATCGCTCATCCGGATCCACACAAGTGAATCGTGACACGTTGCATGAACAGTCAAATCGACTTTGCAATTCGTTGAGGGCAACGTCTACCACGCTCTCGCTCTCAAGTTTCACAGTTTGGCACAGCGTATGCAACGTTCGAGCTAGACGACTCTCGGATTTTCCGGGAGCTATTACATCCACACGCAAAGAAATGGGCCATGAATTGTTTCCGCAAATTTACGATTGCTTCGGCAGTCCTCGCACTGACTGCTATCACCTCAATCTCCGCTTCTGCCCAAACTAGAATCTACTACGGATCATCGCCGGTTTACAGATCGGGATATTCGGGTGGCTACAATGCCCCCGTTTATCGACAGCCGAATTACTCTCACAATACGCCCTACAATTACAATTCGTCGGAACGTTACAGCAGCGGGTATCGTGGCAACGTTTACAATGTCCAGCCGCAATCGTTTCAATCCCAGCAATTCCAGTCACCTCCTTACCAATCGTTCCAGCCGAATTACAACAACGGTGTTTATGGCAATGGTGTCTATAGCAACGGCAGATATTACGGAAACCAAAATTACAACAATGGGGTATACGGCAACCAATTTTATGGCACTCAATCGCGGCAACGTGGTGCAACGATCGGTGGCGCTATCGGCGGTGCTGTCGGTGGTCAACGCGCACGCAATTTGGGTGCCGTGATTGGAAGTGCCATCGCTCAGTAAATGCAGTACGGGAATTGCCACGATGGAAACCTTGACATACCGTTTTCGCCTCAGTTCTCGCTTCGATGGGTAAGCATTGCTACCTTGATTTGACCCATTCTTCAAAGCTGATCCACTCGGGGCCGAAGATTATCGTTCCGGAAATGTCGGCAATATACTGAGTCGGATTCTGCAAAATCCCCGGTGCGTGGGCGAGAGTTCTGGCCATCTCCAATACGAGAAACTTGTGTCTATGAAGAACCTCGCTTCTGTTGCACGCAAGTTCTCGATACTGATGATTGGGGTTTTGTTTGTGCTGGCGGGCGTGAACCACTTCGTTCAGCCCGCGTTCTACACCAGGATCATGCCACCCTATTTACCAGCGCATCTTACGTTGGTCTATGTGTCAGGATTCTTCGAGATTCTCGCAGGGCTAGGAATATTCGCACGGCAGATGCGTCGCGCGGCCGGTTGGGGATTGATCGCGCTGCTGGTCGCGGTGTTTCCTGCCAACCTTCATATGGCTTTAAACGCCGACCAATTTGCAAGCCTTCCTTTTTGGGCGCTGGTGGCACGTTTACCGCTGCAGTTCGCCTTAATCGCCTGGGTTTGGTGGACAGCGTGTTCGCGTCCAAGAACGATCACAAGGTAGCCAGCACTCACCAAGACGCTCGAAGGCAAAGGTACGTCCTAGTCCCTCTTGATAGCATTGGCAAGTTGAGGAGTTGGTCGCTGCGCAGTCAGTCGAACCGAAATATCGAGTCGCTGATACTGGTTCCAGACAACCTGACGAATGCAGTGAAGGGCTGCCTATTTCACTTTACGTCAACGGGTTCGCGATCGAGACTTGCGTCCACGTTTTCAGCCGCGCCGTCAATTGTGTCTGCCGCCGCGTCGACTGCTCTTTTTGAATTCTCGACGATCGCCGACGTATCTTGCTTGATTTTGTCGGTGTTGACGCGGATGGTGGGATCACCGCCGGGTGAACCGAATTGAACCCAGCCGAAAATTCCTAGTATCAACAGCAGGACGGCGATTACGATGATGGCACGCATGGGAACACACTCTCTCGGTCGAACGGGAAGCGGCTGAATTAGCAACAGACTCTCCACACTATAGCATTCCGTGTGCCATGTGTTCGTTGCGGTACAGCGTTTGCGTTAAACTCTGGTTCGCTGTGCAGCACAGTTTTCAACGGGATTCTGGCGAATCCCGAGATCGTCATCCAATCGACAGATCCTGCAGTTCGGTTGGTCGCGGTGACGCTGACGCATCCTTGATTCCACTTTCGACACGGGTTGGCTTGTTTTCTTTGACCCGACCGACGAGAAATATTCTGAATGGCAAAACCAAAGTCCGATCTTGCGACGATCTCTTCCATCTCGCAGTTGCTCGCGGTCGTATTGACCGTTGCAGCGTTGTTCTTCGCTCGCGACGTGTTTATTCCTCTGGCTCTCGGACTGTTACTGTCGTTCTTGCTTAGCCCCATTGTTAATCGGCTACAACGCCTGGGCATTCCGAATGTTGCCGCAGTCGTTGCAACGGCTTCTCTTGCCTTCCTGCTGCTGGCGGGCGGCTTCACCCTCCTTGGTCGCGAATTGACCACTTTGGTCGGTGATCTACCGAAGCACAAAGACGAGCTCGTTTCGAAAGCGCGTAGTGTCGCAGGGATGACGACAGGTGTCGGTGGATCGCTCGACAAGTTGGCTGAAGAAGTCACCGAAGCCATGGAAGAGCAATCGGAACCAGAGCCGGAGGACTTGGAGGAGAAGTCGGTTCTGAGAAGTTGGACGGATAAACTCTTGCCCGCGAAGGCGATTCCCGAAGACTTACCTAACGATGGCCAATCTGCAAAGGCACCGCTTTACGTCAAGCAAGTTCAAGACGATCTTCCGCTTGCATCTTGGGCCACGACGGCTGGCACGGTTCTCGGCCCACTCGCCACCGCGGGTTTGGTCACCGTTTTTGCTCTATTCATGTTGATTCATCGCGAGGATTTGAGAGATCGGATCATCGCGGTCGTCAGTCATGGCAACTACGTCACGACCACTGAGGCGCTGGACGAAGCCGCTCAACGAATCAGTCGCTATCTGATCGCTCAAACGATCATCAACACGTCGTACGGTTTCGTGTTAGCGATCGGCTTAGCGGTGATTGGTGCCACGATGACCAATGATGGCTTATTCCCCAACGCGATTTTGTGGGGAGTGCTGGCAACTTGCTTGCGTTTCGTCCCTTACATCGGACCAACGGCTGCCGCGGTCTTCCCGTCTGCGATTGCGCTTTCGGTTTTCCCCGGCTACAGCGTTTTTATCGCCGTCGCGATTCTCATCACAACGATGGAGCTTGCTTGCAACAATATTTTTGAACCGTGGCTGTACGGGTCCTCGACTGGTATTTCGGCTGTCGCGGTAATCGTTGCGGCAGTGTTCTGGGGTTGGCTCTGGGGACCCGTCGGGTTGTTGTTGTCAACGCCGCTGACCGTTTGCTTAGTCGTGCTCGGGCGTTACGTTCCTCGCTTCAAGATTCTCGCCACACTGCTTGGCGAAGACGTCGAGATTAAAACGTCCATGCGATTCTATCAACGGCTGCTCGCTGGCGACGAACATCGTGCTGGTGAAATCTTGAAAGAACACGTCGATAAGAATGGATTCGATGCGTCTTGCGATGACGTCATCGTTCCAGCCCTCAAACGTATTCGGTCCGATCATGATGCGGACCATCTTTCTGACGCGGACGCGAACCGATTATTTGCGATTGCTGGTGGAGTCATCGCCGAGTGTGGAGAGAGGGCCCCCGATCTCCCAGACGATGAAGCGGACGCTGACAAAACGATTGACGGCGATGCGCCGTTGCCAACGATCATTGGCTGCACGTCGCACCACCACAGCGAAACGTTGGTCCTGAATTTGCTACGCCTCGGTGGTGCAGAAACATTCGAGCTAGAAACGGTCGAAGACGATGCATTGCCGCTCGAGGTCGCTCGAAAAGTTGTTCATGAGAGCCCGCCGGTCGTGGTGATTGTCGTGCTGCCCAAGGGCGGTTTCGCTCAGGCACGCTACCTTTGCAAATCCATTCGTGGCGAAGGCTACAGAGGTGCCGTCGTGATCGCGTGTTTTGGTCGCTTCAAAAATTTCGACAGACTATTTGTGCGATTTCGCAAGGCCGGTGCGACCGGGATGACGACCTCATTCGTGCAAACGAAGTCCAAGATCGAAAGCATTTTAAAACGGATGCCTTCGGCGGATTTATCCAGAAATCTCTCCAGCAACGAAGTACTGGCGAATCCCACTGCATTGGAAACCTAACTCATGACCACCATTTTGCTCGTTGACGATCACGACGATATTCGTGACATGCTGACACGCCAACTTCAAAAGCGAGGCTTCGCGGTAGTCAGCGCCAAAAACGGACTCGAAGCCGTGTTGCAAGCATCGCAATGCGCTCCGGCATTGATTCTGATGGACATCAACATGCCGGAACTTGACGGCATCGAAGCCACGTTGCAAATTCGTGCCGCCGATCCCGAGTACCGAATTCCAGTGATTGCGCTGACTGCCTACGCACTTCCGGGTGACGAGGCACGTGCCAAAGCGGCTGGATGCGAAGGCTTCCACCCCAAGCCTGTCGATTTCGACAAACTTTTCGAGCAAATCCACAGCCTTCTAGAAAACGAAACGGGTGTCTCAGAATCAACACGAAGCGACGCCGCAAGCGAGTCGGAGCCCACCACAGGGCCGATAATGAACCGTCCTCTGGACCATTAATCTTTCGCCATCAATCAACAACGTCCAACCGAGTTTACTATGAATCAAGTATCTGTCGGCAGCCGAATCGTCTACCAAGTTTCCGCCAATACCACCTTTCTTTTTAACATCTCAGTCGCGCAGAATGAGCACCAACCGATCGTCAGCGAATCGTTCAATGTTGAACCGTTTCATAAGGTCGAGGAGTGTGCCGTCGGTGCGCTCGGAAACCGGCTGGTCCGATTGTCGGTACCGCCTGGTCAATTAACCATCAAATACGATGCGACCGTGAAACTCGATGTCGATCAAGTTGACGCAATCGATGTTGGGGAAACGCCTTACGAGCAATTGCCCGCTGACGTGTTGACCTACCTCAATCCGAGTCGATACTGCGAATCGGACGAATTGCTCGAATTTGCGATGGACCATTTCGGAGCATTGTTGCCGGGCTACTCCCGAGTGACGGCGATCTGCAATTGGACCTACAACGAGTTAGCTTACACGCCCGGTAGTACCGGCCCTACCTCGACAGCTCGCGACGTATTGAATTTGAAACAAGGTGTTTGTCGCGATTTTGCCCATGTCGCGATCAGCCTCTGTCGCGCCATGGGGATTCCAACCCGCTATGTCGCGGGCTACGCCGTCAACTTGAATCCACCCGATTTTCACGGTTTTTTTGAAGCCTACCTCGACGGTCGGTGGTTCTTGTTCGACGCGACACGATTAGCGCCCGTTGGCGGTTTTGTTCGCATTGGAACTGGTCGTGACGCCGCCGATGTTGCTTTCAGTACCATTCGCGGTAGCGCTACCAACACTGCAATAGAAGTATGGGCGAATGAACAGCAACCAGACGACGCACTACTCGATCCGAGTAACGTGACGACGGCGGTTAGCTCAGCATGACGTTCTGTATCGGTATCAAGGTTCGCGACGGGATCGTTGCACTCGCCGACACCCGAATCGTTCGGGGCAGTGAGCAGTTCAATAAACAGAAACTGGCTGAGTTTCAACACGATGGGCAGAGTCTGTTCACGATGACAAGCGGACTTCGATCGGTTCGTGACAAGACGCTGACCTATCTGGATGAATCGCTCCGGATCGAATCCCGAGACGTCGATCGGCTGTACAAGATTGTTAATCGGTTCGGCGAACAACTGCGACGAGTCAAGGAAGAGGACGGCCAAGCACTTCAATCCACCAACCACACCTTCAACCTGCACGCGATCATCGGCGGTCGACTTGTCGGTGACGCCATTCCTCAGTTGTTCTACGTTTATCCAGAAGGCAATTGGGTCGAAGCCGCTGAAGACGCACCGTACTTTGTGATCGGACGAACCTACTATGGGAAACCGATTCTTGATCGGCTGCTGACCTACGAGACCTCGTTGCGGTCGGCAATCAGTTTGGCACTATTGGCTTTCGATGCCACACGGACCAGCGTCACTGATGTCGATTTCCCGATTGACATCGCGGTGATGTCGAATCAATCCACCGTCCCGACCTTCCGTCGATACACGCAGGCGGATCTTGCGACCACGAACGCTTGGTGGTCGACAATTCTGCAAAATGCTCTTTCCGAAATGCCCATGGATTGGGCTCAGGGTTTGCTTTAGCGATCGTAACCAAGTCGTAACGCCGACAAGTCCCGCCGACGAGCATCGTAGGAATACGTTTTATGTCCAAGTACATCGTGATTAGCAATGGTGGTTCCGGTCGCGCGAGTGAAACGGAACAACTTCGAGCACTGCTCGTCAATTCTGATGCGACGTGGCTGGACTTGGCGCAGACGGATGACCTCGCTGCTGATTTACAGGCAGGACTATCGAGTGGATGCAAAACGGTCGTTGCCGCCGGTGGTGATGGCACCGTCAATGCGACGGTGAACGCATTGATGTCACTCGATTCCCACGATCGACCGAGCATGGCAATCATTCCACTGGGCACGGCCAACGACTTCGCCGGAACGTTAGGCGTTCCTGATGATATTCGCGAGGCGACCAGATTACTTGATCAAACGCCAACGGGAGTCGATGTCGTCAAAATCGCCGGAGAGGGCTTCGAGCGTTACTACGCAAACATCGCCGCAGGTGGAAACTGTGTCCGAGTCAGTGAAGCGATGACGGATGAGATCAAGTCACGCTGGGGAGCATTCAGCTACATGCGGGGAGCCGTCGATGTGCTTCCCGACATGGAGACTTTCCGCATGGATGTCCAATGCGATGAAGAACATCTCACCGACCTACCTTGCTGGGCAGTTCTCGTCGCGAACGGCAAAACGACCGCCGGGCGCATTGCGGTCGCTCCGAAGGCTTTACCAGCGGACGGACTATTCGACGTCATCATCATTCGCGACGGCACGTTTGGTGACATGCTCGAGATTGTTGCCAACAATCTGTTGGGCAGCTTTCTCGAGTGCGAGCAGATCATCTTTCGACAGGCTCGTTCGTTGCACTTGAAGTCAGAGCCATCAATGCGGTTCACGATCGACGGTGAGGTGATCGATCAGGAGCCAGTCCGATTCGAAATTGTGCCTGGCGCCATCGCCATGCACTATCAGCGCTAGCCCGGAAAGCGAAGTTCGGACCGTATCGTTCTCGCCGTGACGCAATGTTTAAGGTTCAGGCTTTAGCTCAATCAGGATTGGTTCGGTGCGATTGACGGCGTTTGAAAAATGCAAATCGGTGGTGTAATAGTCAGCATACCGACGCGGCACCGTACGACCGTGGTGGTGAGCGTCTGCGGCAAGGTCTTCTGTTAACACGATTTGCACGACCACGACTTCATATTCTCCCGGTGGAAAACTCGCTTCACCATCCTGGTCTGTCAACAAAAAACTTCCGTCCGAGCCGATACGGCTGGCATAACGCAAGCCGCCGAGCCGTGATCGAAATTCAATGCTACCTGACTGAACCGGCTCCTGGGCACTGAATCGCACGATGCCGGTTGCTGGAAGGCTATCGCCTCCGCAACCGCTCATTGACAAGGCCAACGCAGCAAAAATTGCGAACTGGACTTTGTGAAATTGACTGGCGATCAATGTTCGAGTTCCAAAACTCGGGAATCACGTCGATTTGCAAGCATTCCCAAAACCTTGGTGTCAGTCTCGACGCTGAATAAACGCACGCTGCCATCGACGAGTGCGAAGTGAACGCCGGCTGGATGCCAACTGCCGAACGAAAACATATCCGCCAGCACATCGCTGGGTCCACTCGCCAATCTTAAACCGGGCCCGGCTAACCGAGCCGACGCGGGCAGATGGTCACCATCATAGGCCGGGGAGTCGTCCGGGAATTGGGCGAGCCGATTCAGAGGAACAAACTTCTCGCCGAACAAGAAGGTGTTAGAGGTGCCGTCGGTGACGGATGCCATGCGAATACGATCGGACGGTGCGATCGCCTTTCCCAATTTACATTGGGGTCGAACACTGATGATGACGCCCGTACCGTTGCCGCCGAAATAGAAGTCCGTCGGATCACCAGTCGCTCCTGGAGTGAGATCGCCGTGGTTGCCCGCGTAATCACTCAGCGCCCCTTCGACATCCAACGTCACATCAACGGGGCGAGGAAAAAGAGGGCAACCGCATGGCAATCGTCCGCCGCCGCTAGTGACCGTGGTGCGAAGGTTTCGACTACCAAGCGGTCGAGTGCCAGCGCGACGTGACGGACAGAGGAAAATATCCGGGACAACGGTACGCACACTCTCAGGATGCTCGTGCCAAGGTTTAGACAAATCCCATTGCTCGCCCAGCGATGACTGTTCGATGTAGGGCATGACTCGCGCCAACCAAGTTGGCGTTTCCAGACCGCATTTGTCCGCCGGGTCCGCGTCGGGACGCGATTCATACCTCGCGGGAGGGAAGTAGCCCAGCGCGTCGTGATGCATGTGTGTTGCAAGCGCGAGTTGGCGAATGCGATTCTTGCAATCGGTACTGCGTGCGGCTTCCCGAGCCGACTGAACTGCAGGCAGCAACATCGCGATCAGACCGCTGATGATCGCAATCACCACCAGCAACTCGATCAATGTAAAACCGCTTTTCGAATCGTTCTTGGTAATCAACATGAATCGGATCTTTCGCGAAAAAATTTGATCAATCCGGTCCGACCACGACTGAGTGTAATCGTAGCGGAGGCCGAACGTCACTCCGACAGGCGAAAAGCTTGAACCCAACGGGAATTGGTCGCCAGAATGTCCCTCACAACCGCCCTCACCTCACCGTGTCCGTGTTGGTGTCCATGTGACTCATCCTGTTCGAGTGCGTGCTGAAGTTCGTGTTCGAGCGTTTCCAGCTTTTTACGGATCAGATATCCCTGCATTCTTTGGTAGGGACGGACTTCTCCGCTACGAAGGAACGTGCCGACTTCCAGCCGGCGACTCCACTCTTCCCAAACCGGCAACCAAAATAATGCCGCCTCTACTTGACCGCTGTTCGCTGCCGACAAGCACTCCGTTCGTGCCAAACTAATCTCATCCAAGCATTCGTTCGCCGACGGATAGTAGGCGTAACAAGCGACCA